>DASTOO010000297.1:0-7289 GCA_035762505.1 Candidatus Krumholzibacteriia bacterium | reverse complement strand
CGCTCTACGGCTTCGTGCCGCGCACCTACGCGGGCGCGCGCGTGGGTCGCCTGATGCCGGGTGCGTCGAGCGGCGACGGCGACCCCCTCGACATCTGCGTGCTCAGCGAACGGCTCGTCGCCAAGTCCGAGGTGCTGGTGGCCGCGCGCGTGGTGGGCGGGATTCCGATGCTCGACGACGGTCACGCGGACGACAAGATCGTCGCCGTCCTGGAAAACGACCCGCTCTGGGACGGCTTCGAGAACCTGGCCGACATCCCCGGACCCTACGTGGATCGCCTGACCCACTACTTCGCCACCTACAGGATGTTCCCCGGACGCCCCGCGACGGCCTCCGTCGGCACGCCCTACGGGCGGGAGCACGCGGAGGCGGTCATCCGGGCCGCCTTGGATGACTACCGCGACACCTTTCCTGCCCGGTAGTTTTCTCCGGATCCCCTCGTGGACCCCTTGACAGATCAGCCGTTTGCGGGTATTGGGGTAATTAGGACCCTAATTTCTTATTTAGTCGGCTCGCGCCCGCTTCGGACCGGCCGATTCCTCCGCCAGGAGGTGACGCGTGACGATCGGCAGCTGGGTCGCCCATCACACGGGCGAACGGATGACCTGGGAAACGCGCGACGAGGTTCTCGCCGCCGGTGAGGTGATCGTCGAGGTCGCCGGGTGCGGCGTCTGCCATACCGACCTCGGCTACTTCTACAACGGGGTGCCGACGCGGCATCCCTTCCCGCTGACGCTCGGTCACGAAGTGAGCGGTGTCGTCGTCGAGGCCGGTCCGGGCGCCACCGAATGGGTCGACCGCCGCGTCGTCATTCCCGCCGTCATTCCGTGCGGGCAATGCGACGCCTGCCGCGACGGCCATGGCTCCGTCTGTCCGAAGCAGGTGTTCCTCGGTTGCGACGTGCACGGCGGCTTTGCGACCCACGTCCGCGTTCCCGCGCACGGCCTGTGCGTCGTCCCCGATCTCGACGATCCCCGCGTCAATCCCGCGCGCCTCGATCTTGCCGCGCTGTCCGTCGTGGCGGACGCGGTCTCCACGCCGTACCAGGCGATCCTCCGCAGCGGCCTCGCCGCGGGGGACCTCGCGATCTTCGTGGGCGTCGGGGGCGTGGGTGGCTTCGGCGTCCAGGTGGCGGCGGCGATGGGCGCCGCGGTGGTGGCGCTCGACGTCGACGACGAGCGCCTCGCCACGATGTCGCGCCACGGCGCCGGGCTCGCGCTGCGCGCCGACATGGACTTCAAGGCGCTGCGCGCCGCGGTCCGCGACTTCGCGGGCGCGCGCAAGATCCCGACCTGGCGGCAGAAGATCTTCGAGACGTCGGGAACGCCCGCCGGGCAGTCGACCGCGTTCGGTCTGCTCGGACACGGCGGTTACCTCGGCGTGGTCGGCTTCACGCCCGCCAAGGTCGACATCCGGCTCTCGAACCTGATGGCGTTCGACGCCGTCGCGCAGGGCAACTGGGCCTGCCTTCCCGAGCACTACCCGGCCGTCGTCGATCTCCTCCTCTCCGGAAAGATCGCCCTCGAGCCGTTCATCGAACGGCGGCCGCTGTCGTCCATCAACGAGACCTTTGATGACGTCCACCACCGGCGCACGCAGCGCCGCATCATTCTAATTCCCGAGGAATAGACCATGGAACTGAAGAACCACGATCTCGCCCGCGGCGACATGCCCGGCATCCTGTACGACGAGGTTCCGGTGCGCGGGCCCGGCGGACGCGTCGCGGAGGGCCTGCACGCCATCCGCATCACGCTCGACAATCCCAGGCAGCTCAACTCCTACACGACGGACATGGTCAAGGGAGTGATCCTTGGGATGCGGCGCGCCGCCAACGACCGCGCGTGCGTCGCGGTGATCTTCACCGGCTCCGGCGACCGTGCGTTCTGCACGGGCGGCAACACCGCCGAGTACGCCGAGTACTACGCGGGACGGCCCGAGGAGTACCGCCAGTACATGCGGCTCTTCAACGACATGGTCACGTCGATCCTGACCTGCGACAAGCCGGTCGTCTGCCGCGTCAATGGCATGCGCATCGGCGGCGGGCAGGAGATCGGCATGGCGTGCGACTTCTCGCTGGCGCAGGACCTCGCGCTGTTCGGACAGGCGGGCCCGCGCCACGGCTCCGCGCCCGACGGCGGGAGCACGGACTTCCTGCCGCTCTTCGTCGGCGTCGAGGCGGCCATGGAGAGCTGCACGGTGTGCCAGCCCTGGAGCGCGCACAAGGCGATGCGGCTGGGGTTGCTGACGCGCCTCGTCCCCGGGCTCACGGTGGACGGGCGTTTCGTCCCCAATCCGCTGGTCGTGACGGAACGTTACCTCGACGAGACGGGGCACATCGTCCATGGCGAGCGAAGGGAAGGGGCCGACTTGGCGCGCGGCAAGGAGACGTTCGCGCGCGGGACCATCGACCTCGCGAACCTCGACGCCCAAGTGGACGCGTTCGTGTACTCGCTCGCGATGACCATGCCGGGTTGCCTGAGCAAGACCATCGAGAGCGTGCGCAAGCACAAGCTCCTGCACTGGGACCGGAACCGGGAGACCAACCGCGCGTGGCTCGGTCTCAACATGATGACGGAGGGCCGCGCGGGATTCCGCGCGTTCCACTACGGTCCGAAGGATCATCGCGAAGTGGACTTCCTGCTGCTGCGACGGCGGATCGCCGAAGGACGCATGTGGGACGACGCCCTGGTCGACGAGATCCAGCCCAGGCCCGACGGCGTCACCGGACACAAGCCCTGAGAGGGAGGCAGCATGAGCACGGAAGCCGCGGTGGTGCGCGTTGAAGCCCGGGACGATGGTGCGATCTGGCGCGTGGTTCTCAATACGCCGCGGGCCAACATCCTCGACCGCGAGAAGAGCGAGACGTTGACGCGCATCTTCGAGAAGGCGCGCGACGACGAGGGTGTGAAGGCGATCATCCTGGAGGGCGAGGGGCCGAATTTCTCATTCGGCGCCAGCGTGCAGGAGCACCTGCCGGAGTCGTGCGCCGCCATGCTCACCGCGTTTCACGGCCTGTTTCGCACGATGCTCGACGCATCGGTGGTGACGCTCGCCGCCGTGCGCGGGCACTGCCTGGGCGGCGGACTCGAGCTGGCGGCGTTCTGCAATCGCGTCATCGCGGCGGGGAACGCCCAGCTCGGCCAGCCGGAGATCACACTCGGCGTGTTCGCGCCGGTCGCCTCCGTGATCCTGTGCGAGCGCATGGGACGCGGCGGCGCGGAGGACCTGCTTCTCTCGGGCCGGATGGTGACCGCCGGGGAAGCGCTCTCGCTCGGCCTCGTGGACGAAATCGACGAGAATCCGTCCGCCGCCGCGCTCGCGTACGCGCGCACGCACCTGCTGCCGCGTTCGGCGTCGAGCCTGCGCTGGGCCGTGCGCGCGGCCCGGCTGGGCTTCGCCGAACGGCTTGCCGCGGAGCTCGCGCGGGTGGAGGCGATGTACCTCCAGGATCTCATGAGCACCGCCGACGCGAACGAGGGCCTGCGGGCGTTCATCGAGAAGCGCGCGCCGGCGTGGAGGAACCGATGAACGCCGCCGAACACGCCTCGCCGCGGCTTTCCGCCGTCCTGGAGCGCGCGGAGCAGCTCTACCGCGATCGTACGCTGGGCGAGGTGCGCGCGTGGAAGGCGCGGACCGGGGGGCTGGCGGTGGGGTTCATGCCCATCTACATCCCGCGCGAGATGCTGCACGCGCAGGGCGTCATGCCCGTGGGCATCATGGGCGGGGGTGACGATCTCGAGATCATCCGCGGCGACGCGTACTACCAGTCGTACATCTGCCACATCCCGCGCAGCACCATCGAGATGGGGCTGAACGGCTCCCTGGACTGCCTCGACGGGATGATCTTCCCGGCCACGTGCGACGTGATCCGCAACCTCTCCGGCATGTGGCAGCTCCAGTTCCCGGATCGGCTCTCGCGGTACTTCGACCTGCCGCAGAACTTCGACGCCGGTCTCGGCGGAAGCTTCTATCGCCGCGAGCTCGAAGATATCTCGCGCGACCTCACCGCGCGCGGCGCGCGTCCCCTGGAAGCGGAGACGCTGCGTGCCTCCATCGTGACCTACAACGAGAACCGGCGGCGCGTCGAGGCGCTGTTCGATCTCCGGCGGCGCGCGCCCTGGAAAGTCCCCACCCACGAGCTCTACCTCCTGTTGCGCGCGGGGCAGGTGATGCCGGTGGAGGACTCCGCCACCATGCTGGACGAGTATCAAGCTGCCGTCGCAGAGGATGAGACTCGCCAGCCCATGGATCAGGCGCGGGTGCTGCTCACCGGCTCCTTCTGCGAACAGCCGCCGCTCGGCCTCATCAAGACGCTCGAGCGCTCCGGCTGCTACATCGTGGAGGACGACTTCGTGCAGGTGCACCGCTTCATCCGCCGGGAAGTGCGCGTGGAGGGCGATCCCATGGAGAATATCGTGCGCGCATTCATCGAGGACGGCGTCGCGAGCCCGGTGCGCTACATCGCTGGGCAGGAGAAGGGGACCGAGCTGGTGACGCGCGTGCGGGAGTGTGCCGCGGAGGGCGTCATCTACTGTTCCGCGAGCTTCTGCGACCCCGCGCTGCTCGACCAGCCCATGACCGTGCGCGCCCTGGAGAAGGCGGGGATTCCGTACACCGCCTTCAAGTTCGCCGAGAACAACGGGCAGTTCCAGGTGATCCGTGAGCAGTCGGGGACATTCGCGGACTCGATCAAACTGTGGAGCGAGGTGTGACCATGCCGCCCAAAACCGCGACGAAGGTGCACAAGGAAGACAGCCAGCTTCGCCAGAAAACGATGATCGCGGAGCACTACACGCGCCTCGCCAACGCCCCCGACACCGGCGAGAAGAACGTGTATACCTTCGTGCCGGGCAATCTCACCGAGCTCATCCGCAGCTTCGATCTCCTGCCCGTGCTGCCGGAGATCAACGCGCTGCAGTCCGCGATGCGCGGAAAGTCGCGCGAGTACATCGCGATCGCCGAGAAGCTCGGGCATTCCGAAGACGTGTGCACGTACGTCAAGTGCGACCTCGGGATGATGAAGTCCGGCAACGTCGGACCCACCGGCGAGCGCCTCCCCAAGCCGGACCTGCTGCTGCTCTCCTACACGGGCTGCTTCACGTTCATGAAGTGGTTCGAGATCCTGCGCGAGGAGTATGACTGCCCCGTGGCCATGCTGCACGTGCCCTACCAGGCCGGCGGCATGATCACGGACTCCATGCGCACCTACGTGGTGGAACAGCTCCGGGACAAGGTGATCCCGCTGCTGGAGCAGATTTCCGGGAAGAGCTACGACGAGGCGCGGCTGCGCGACATGCTGGCGCGTTCCGCCCGCGCCGAAGACTACCTGGTCGCCGTGCTCAACGCCGCGCGCAAGCGGCCGTCGCCGATCGACGCGTACTTCGGCGGCGTGTACTACATCGGTCCCATTTTCAGCGCGTTCCGCGGTACCGAGGACGCGGTCGAGTACTACCGCATGCTGCGCGCCGAGGTGGAGGAGCGCACCCGCCAGGGGCTCGGGCCGGTGACGCCGGACGGGCCGATGGAGCGCGAGCGCTTCCGGCTGGTGGTGGAGGGCCCGCCCAACTGGACGAACTTCCGCGAGTTCTGGAAGATGTTCGCCGACGAGGGAGCGGTGGTGGTGGCGTCGACCTACACCAAGGTGGGCGGCGTGTACGACCTGGGCTTCCGCCACGATCCCGGGCGTCCGCTGGAGAGCCTCGCCGAGTATTGCCTGGGCTGCTACACCAACCTGTCGCTCCCGCGGCGCGTGGAGATGCTGGCGCGGTACGTCGAGGAGTTCGACGCGGACGGCCTGCTCGTCAATTCCATCAAGAGCTGCAACTCCTTCAGCGCGGGGCAGCTGATGATGTTGCGCGAGGTCGAGCGCCTCACCGGGCGCCCTGGCGGCTTCATCGAGAGCGACCTGGTCGATCCGCGCTACTTCTCCGCGGCGAACATCAAAAACCGGCTCGAGTCCTACCTGCAGATGATCGAGCAGAAGCGCGCAGGGAGGACCGCATGAAGATCTGCGTCGGCATCGACCTCGGTTCGACCACCACCAAGGCGGTGATCCTTGGCGACGCGGGCGAGATCCTGGGCCGCGGCATCACGAACAGCCGCAGCAACTACAAGGTCGCGTGCGACGTCGCCCTCGGCGAATCCCTCATCAACGCGCGCTTTGCGCTCCTGGCGGGCGCGCTGGAACGCGCGGGTGCGGCGGCGATGCTGGATTACCTCCCGCGCCTCGAGCTCCTGTTCCGCAAGCAGCAGTACCTCGCGCAGCTCGCCACCCTCGCGGGGGTGATCCGCTCCTACATCCCGAAGCGCGAACGCACGGAGCCCATCGGGACGGCGGTGGACGAGATCTTCCGCCGCATGGAGCGCGACGCGGACACCATGTTCCAGCCCGGTGCCGGCCGCAAGAGCGACTTTTTCCGGGACCTGGCCGGCAGCATCTATCTGCGCAACGCCGAGGACCTCGCGCGCGCGGAGAACGTGGGCTTCGACCGCCTCGTGGGCCTGTTCGACAAGGCCATCCTGGACGTCGAGAACCGGCCCGCGGGTTCCGACAACTTCGGCGTGCACACGCGCGCGGCGCTGGCGGTGCTCGTGGACGCCCCGCGCGAGCTCGAAGCCGCGGTGACCGAGGCGTCGTTGGTCTCGCTCGACGTCGTCAAGAGCGTCGGCACCGGATACGGCCGCGCGACTCTCCCGTTCCCGAAGGAGCAGATCCGCTCCGAGATCCTCTGCCACGGCCTGGGGGCGCACGCCATGTTTCCGGCCACGCGTACGGTGCTCGACATCGGAGGCCAGGATACCAAGGCCATCCAGGTTGACGAGCGCGGCATCGTGACCTCGTTCCAGATGAACGACCGCTGCGCCGCCGGGTGCGGGCGCTACCTCGGATACATCGCCGACGAGATGAACGTCGGCCTGCAGGAGCTGGGGCCGATGGCCTGTCAGTCGACGCGGCCCGTCCGCATCAACTCCACCTGCACCGTGTTCGCGGGCGCGGAGCTGCGCGAGCGGCTGTCGCTGGGCGAGAAGCGCGAGGACATCCTCGCCGGGCTGCACCGCGCCATCATTCTGCGGGCGATGTCGCTGCTCGCGCGCTCGGGCGGTGTGAGCGACCAGTTCACCTTCACCGGCGGCGTGGCGCGCAATCCCGCCGCCGTCGGCGCGCTGCGGGACCTCATCGCGGAAAACTACGGCGCGGTCACGATGAACATCTCGCCCGACTCGATCTACACCGGGGCGCTCGGCGCGGCGCTGTTCGCGAGGCGCGAGTCCGTTACCCCGCCGGCGCC
>DASTOO010000296.1:0-10274 GCA_035762505.1 Candidatus Krumholzibacteriia bacterium | reverse complement strand
CCTACTGACGCGACGGGCTGCCGTGGGCCGCGCGAGTCCTGTCAGCCAGCAGCCCGTCGCGGTCTCGCCAGTTTCCGCCTGCGCGACAAATGGCTCGCCCGCGCGGGCGCCCGCTGGCTGCCACCCGCGCGGGACAGTCCTGCAAGGCACCTCACAGCGGCCCGATCGGACCGGTCTCGACGATCGACACCGGGTAGCCTTCGATCTCGCGGGGGAGCCGTTCCTCGAGTTCCGCGGACCGGACCGCGACCGCGAGGTGGATGCACGCGCGGCCATCCGCCAGCGTCCCTTCGTAGACCCCGACGACGCCGTCGATCGCAAGCAGCTCCCGGGCGCGCTCCCCGATCACCTCATCGACCGGCTTCATACCAATCCCTTCGGAAAGAAAAAGCACCCGCCCCGGCGAACCAGGGCGGGTGCTGGAATCAAAAGAACCGTTGGCTGGCTCTCCTGAACCTACTGGCCGACCATCGTCGCGCCGAGCTTGCTCAGCACGTCGCCGATCGGATTCGCGATCGCGATCGCGGAATTCGTGCACTGCACGCTGCCCGCGAAGCACAGTCCCACCGCGCGGGGATTCGTGGTCACATCCTCGACGAGGAGTGAGCCCGAGTCGCCGCCATTCTGGAACTTGCAGCGCGAGTTGCTGATCACAACTTGACCCGAGTAGCTCTGGTTGAACGCAGAGCCGCCGGCGCACTCGTTCGCATAGCCGATCGTGAACGCGCCGTTGATCGCCGAGACCGTGCTGCGCGTCAAGCCCGTCGTGCGGCCCATCTTCTTCACCGCGAGACCGACGCTGGCGTTCAGCGTGTTCGCCGAGAGCGTGCCGACGTTCAGGATCGCGCCGGTCTCGTCGACCTGGCCCGGGATGACCGCGGCGATGCCCGCGTCCACGGCGTCGGGATTGCCGGCGTCGGGAAGCGTTCCGCCGTTCGACACGAGCGTCGCGACGTTGATCGAGCTGTTCGCGTTGCACGATACGTCGATCAGGCCCGGCTGGATCACGGGGTCGCCCGGCTGCGCCGTGCGGCTGTTTCCACCGTTCACGATGTCCGCGTACAACACGTGCCAGTTGGACAGCACGTACTTCGTGCCGCCCTTCTGCACCAGCGATCCGATCGTGCCGCCGCAGCAGAAGCCGTTGGCGAGGTCAAAGCGCCAGCCACCGGACGTTCCCATCTTGACCGGCGCCGCCTGCGGAGCCTGGCCCGATGTGCCGCCGCCCCCGCCGCCCGGAGGTCCCTTGAACGGCCGGATCTCGCCGGATACCTGCTCGACCACGCGGAAGCCTTCGTATTCCTGCTTCAGGCGTCCCGGAGCCATCTGTTCCCTGGTGTAGACCACGACAACCGGTTTGCCGTGCTCGTCCGCGCCGATCGCTGTCCCCGCCACGCCGTCGATCTGCAGAATCTCCGGAATGTGACGGTTGTGGGCTTCGATCGCGCGACCGAACTCGGCGCGGTTCGCATTGACCGCCGCGAGAAGGTCATTCTCCGGCGTGGGTGACGTGATGTTGCTGGAGTCATTCTCGCTGCAGGCCCAGAACATCGCCGCTAGCGCGAGGGCCACAACGAGGAGGCTGATACTACGCCAACGCGAATGTTTCATGCAGAAACCTCCGTGACGCTTATGGTGGAAGGAAGCAGGGACTGAATCTCCCCACGAGAACGAACGTATGGGAGCCTATGTCTTCGCACGCGCGGGCGTCAACCCGCGCGTGCGGAAACTCACCATGTTTTGTCTTGGAAATTATCGGGGGAAATGATCGGGCGAACTTTGTGATTGTGTTCACTTGCGCGCAGTCGCGGACGGCGTGATCCGATAGCATACGATCGACATCGGCTCGGCATCCTCGTCCGTGGCCGTGTCCTCGCCCTCTTCGGCGTTCATGGCCCGCTCGGCGGACCGCAGCTGGCGCACCACGAAGAGGTAATCGCCCACGATCTCGATGCCGTCGTTGCGGAAGCCGCCCTCGGCCCGGAGCGATACCTCGCGCGCGAAGCGGCCGTCCGCGTCGAAGACGTCGAACACCGCGAGGGTGTTCTTCGGCGCGTTGAAGGCGCCCCGGCTGGACAGCACCCACAGCGAGCCGTCCTCGCGCGCGAACATGCGAAGGATGTCGCGGTCCGTCGTGCTCGCGGTGGTCTCCGGGCGGTGCGTTCCGCCCCCCCCGCGGATCATGACGCGCGGCTTGTTGTCCTCGATCTCCTGCTTACTGCGCGCGCGGTGCGGGTACGGGCGCTCGAAGACGCGATCCACCGTGCCCGCGGCCGTGAAGCGCTTGATGCGGTACGCGTCGAATTCATCGCTCATGAAGACGCGTCCGCCGCCGGTCGCGGTCCACTCCGGCCCGCGCGCCTCTTTCTCGTCGAAGCTCATGTTGGCCATGTCGCGCGTCGTCGTCGCGGTGGAGAGCTTCGCGCGCGATGCGCCCATCGCGTCCAGCAGGTGCAGCGTGCGCGTGCTGGTGAAGGAATTCTCGCCGCGCTTCATCTCCCGCACGCCCAGCACCACCGAGTTGCCCGCGCGGCCGGCCTCGAAGAACATCTGCATGCCGCCCTCGGGGGCCGCGGGGCCCTTGAAGTCTCCGCCCGGCGTCCCGTCCGGATTGAGGAGGATGATCTTCCCCGGCATCATCTGCACCACGGCGATGCGGCCGTCCGGCAGGATGAACATCGACGACGGCCGCCGGAATTCGCCGGGGCCCTCGCCCTCACGGCCGATATCGCGGACGAAGTTCCCGTCGCGGTCGAAGACGTGGATCTGGTTCAGCTGAATGTCGAGGAGGTAGACGTTGCCGCCGTCGTCGACGGCGATCTCACGCACCACGCCGAAGATAACGTCCTCGTCGTCGCCGCCCGCGCGCCACATTTCCTGCGGCGTCACGGCCGCGGCGTCGTCGAACGGGGTCGCGGGGCTGGTCACGTGGACGATCCCGTCCTTCGTGGTCTCCTTGCCGGCCCAGGTGCCGGCCAACGACGGGCTGGCCGCCACGACGGCCGTTGCGCACAGCACGATCAGGGCGCGAAGATCCATGATTCCTCCAGGTTCCTTTCCAAACCGCCGCCGGCGGATAGTATACTGCCGGAATGCCAGCGTGGCTGTGTGAACACCGTCCCGCCCGCCGAGTTCCGGCTCCCGGCCCGTTCCCCGGATTCACCCCATGAGGAAAGAACCGGTTCGCATGCAGTTGAGCACCTGCCTGCTGCGCGAATGGCGGCGCGGCGACGAACCGTCACTCGTGCGGCACGCCAACAACCGCAACATCTGGCTCAATGTGCGCGACTCCTTCCCGTACCCGTACCGACAATCGGACGCGCGCGCGTGGATCCGGCTGGCGGGCACCGAGGGACTGAACCGGGTCTTTGCAATCGACGTCGAGGGATTTGCGGCGGGGGCGATCGGCGTCCGCCCCCGCGACGACATCTACGCGCTGACGGCCGAGCTCGGCTACTGGCTCGGCGAGGAGTTCTGGAACCGGGGCATCGTCACGGAAGCCGTGGGCGCGGTGACGCAGTACGCCTTCGAGACGCTCGGGATGGTGCGCGTCTACGCGGAAGTCTTCGAGTGGAATCCGGCCTCGATGCGCGTGCTCGAGAAGGCGGGCTTCGTGAAGGAGGGCGTGCTCAGGAAGAGCGCGCGCAAGGACCGCCAGATCATCGACCAGGCCCTGTACGCAAAGGTACGCGAATGAGACGACGATGGCTGGTGGTGCCGGGGCTTCTGGTGGCGGCCGCCGCCTACCTCGCGTTCTGGCCATCGTGGGTGGACCCGGTGGCATGGACGCCGGCCCGCAATCCGGGCTGGACCGGCGTCTTCGCACCCGACTCATCGACGCCGTCGTTCGAGCGCATCCCCACCGGAATCGGACCCGAGGATGTCGCCGTCGGGCCGGACGGATTCCTGTACACGGGCCTCGCGGACGACCGGATCGTCCGCTTCACGCCGGAAGGCAGCGCGATGGCGGAGGTCGCCCATACCGGGGGAAGACCGCTCGGCCTGGGCTTCGACTCCGACGGCCGGCTGATTGTCGCCGATCGTGATCGCGGGCTGCTGCGCGTCGCGCGCGACGGCGAGGTCGCCCTTCTTACCGATCGCGCCGGCGGAACCCGGATCGGTTTCGCCGATGATCTCGACATCGACGGAAACGGCGTCGTCTGGTTCAGCGACATGACCACCCGGTGGCCGGACGACATTCCGATGGATTGCTGGGAAGGGAGCGCCAGCGGCCGCCTGCTCACTTACGACGCGTCGACGCGCGAGACCCGGGTTCACACCGGCGGCCTGCAGTTCCCGAACGGTGTCGCGCTGGGACCGGGCGGGCACTACGTGCTGGTGGGCGAAACGTTCGCGGCGCGCATTACACGTATCTGGATCGACGGGCCACGCGCCGGTGAACGGGAGCCGTTTCTCGACGCGCTGCCGGGATGCGTCGACAACGTGTCCTATAATGGCCGTGGCCTCTTCTGGGTGGCGTTGGTCGGGAGCCGGAGCGCGGCCTTCGAGCGCCTTGCGACGCGCCCGTTTCTTCGTCGCGTGCTGACGCGTGTTCCGGGCGCCGACGTTCCGCACCCGCTGCCGTGGCTTCGCAGAGGCCGATACGACGGTTGTGTCCTCGCGGTGGATACGAGCGGGACCGTTCGCACCAGTCTCCACGATCCCGGCGGGTACGGTGCGATCACGAGCGTGAACGAGGTGGGGGGAGTGCTGTTCGCGGGCAGCATCATTCAACCGGCCGTCGCTCGTATTTCGCTGCAGGGATTGGAAATATCGCTGTCAAACCCCGGCCGGGCGGAATAGAATACAGTGTTTCCACTATTTGGTTGCGCCGCCCCCCGGGTTTCAGGATACTTGCCTGCGTCGTCCCCGTCGATCTGTATAGAGGAGGCCGCCATGACCCTCAACCTCGAGACGCCCGTCGCCCGCCCCGCCCCGAACCCGTCCGCGCACACCACACCCCCGAAGAGACCCGTCCAGCACTTCAAACGTCCGGTGGAGCGCGCGTTCACGCGTGATCAGCGCCCGTACACCACCGTCCTCTTCGGCGGACTCACCTGGAGCCACGAGCGTCTGATCCGGGGCGCATGGGAAGGGCTCGGCTACAAGTGCGCGGTCGTTCCCACGCCGGACGTGAAGGCGTTCCAGCTCGGCAAGGAGTACGGCAACAACGGCCAGTGCAATCCCACGTACTTCACGGTCGGGAATCTCGTGCAGTTCCTCCACGGCCTGGAAGCGAAGGGCCTCACGCGCGAGCAGATCTGCCACGACTACGTGTTCATCACGGCCGGCGCGTGCGGGCCGTGCCGCTTCGGGATGTACGAAGCGGAGTACCGCCTGGCGCTGCGCAACTCCGGCTTCGAGGATTTTCGGGTGATGCTCTTCCAGCAGTCGAAGGGCCTCTCGCAGGAGGACCTCGAGGCGGGCATCGAGATGAACCTCGATTTCTTCCTCGGCATGCTGAATGCCATGAACATGGGCGACATGCTGAACGAGATCGGCTACCTTGTACGTCCGTACGAGGTGGAGGAGGGGCGAACCGACCGGGTTCTGGAGGGTGCGCGCGAGTCTCTGGCCGGCGTGCTGAAGAATCAACCGCGCCCGAAGCTCGGCGAGGGTGTCGAGAGGGTGCTCCGCCAGACCGGGCTCTACAACAAGGCCGACTACGCGATGAAGTTCACGCGCCAGCTCGCGAGCTCGTACTACACCGACGCCCTGCACGGCGTCCGTGATCAGTTCACGGACATCGAGGTGGACCGGTTCCGCGTGAAACCAGTGGTCAAGATCACCGGCGAGTTCTGGGCGCAGACCACCGAAGGCGACGGCAACTACAACATGTTCCGGTTCCTCGAGCGCGAAGGCGCCGAAGTGATCG
This sequence comes from Candidatus Krumholzibacteriia bacterium, assembly GCA_035762505.1. Taxonomy (GTDB): domain Bacteria; phylum Krumholzibacteriota; class Krumholzibacteriia; order WVZY01; family JAKEHA01; genus JAKEHA01. The sequence goes on along the minus strand of DASTOO010000296.1, from coordinate 4,399 downwards.
TGGAGCCCATCGGCACCTGGATCATGTACATGATCCACCAGTTCAAGCAGAAGCTCCGCGACCGCAAGGGCATCGAGAACGACGCGGAGATGCCGTCGTGGAAGGAGCCGCACCGCCGGCTCGCGGTCGAGACGCGGTTCCGCAAGCGCTTCACGCGCATGACCGTCGCGGAGAAGATCTTCCATCGCGAATACACGCGCCTGCAGGATGCGCTGGGTGGTGGAATCCTCCACGAGCTCGTGTGCCAGTACGAGCTTCAGCGCATGGGCCACCCGTACTACAATTCGCGCGCCGCGGGCGGCGAGGGCCACCTCGAGGTCGCGAAGAACATCTACTACTCCAGCAAGGGCATCGCGCACATGGTGGTGTCGCTGAAGCCCTTCGGCTGCATGCCCAGCACACAGTCGGACGGTGCGCAGGCGGCGGTGGTGGAACGCTACAAGGACATGATCTATCTCCCCATCGAGACGTCCGGCGAGGGCGAGATCAACGCCCACTCGCGCACCCAGATGGCGCTCGGCAATGCCCGCATCAAGGCCAAGCAGGAGTTCGCGGAGTGCCTGGCGAAGACGGGCCGCACGCTGGAAGAGCTCAAGGGGTACGTCGACGCGCACCCGGAAATGAAGAAGGCGCTCTACGTGGTACCCAAGCGCGACGACGTGGTCGGCAAGGCGGCGAACTTCGTGCTGCACGTGGCCGAACGGATGGAGCAGGAGGGCGGGCGCAGAGTCGCTTGAGATGAGCATTCCCGCCCGGTACCTCATCGGCCTGGACGTCGGCTCGACCACCGTCAAGGCGGTCGTGGTCGACGTTGCATCCGACCGCGTCCTCTGGCAGGACTACCAGCGCCACGAGACTAAGCAGCCCGAGAAAGTTCTCGAGTTCCTGAAGCGCATCGACGACGAGGTCGACGGTTTCGCCGCGGCCGCGCGCGAACGCGCCGTTCGCGCCTTCATCACCGGCAGCGGCGGCATGAACATGTCGCCGCGCATCGGTGCGAAGTTCGTGCAGGAAGTGAACGCCGTGTGCCTCGCGGTGGAGAAGGTCCACCCCGCGGCGGGATCCGTGATCGAGCTCGGCGGCCAGGACGCGAAGATCATCGTCTTCAAGGAGGACCCCGAGACCGGGCGCAAGAAGAAGATCCCGTCGATGAACGACAAGTGCGCCGGCGGGACGGGCGCCGTCATCGACAAGATCAACGCCAAGCTCCGCATCCCTCCCGAGGAGCTGTGCGAGCAGGGCTTCGACGGCGTCAAGCTTCACCACGTCGCGGGGAAGTGCGGTGTCTTCGCCGAGACCGACATCAACGGCCTGCAGAAGCAGGGCATCCCCACCGAAGAACTGATGGCGAGCCTCTTCGAGGCGATCGTCGGCCAGAACCTCTCCGTGTTGACACGCGGCCACACGCTGCGCCCCGAAGTGATCCTCCTCGGCGGCCCCAACACCTACATCCGCGGCATGCGCGAAGCCTGGCAGCACAACATTCCCATCACGTGGAAGGAGCGCGAGGTACCGCTGCCGGAGGGCGTCGACCCGAAGTCGCTCATCGTCGTGCCCGAGAACGCGCAGTACTACGCTGCCATCGGCGCGGTCGAGTACGGCAAGGACGAGGACGAGGACATCGGTGTCTACCAGGGATGGACCGCGCTCGAGGACTATCTCCACAACGGGCGCAAGCAGAGTCGCGCCAAGGCGAGCGCGGGGCTGAGCAAGGACCCGACGGACCTGGAGGCGTTCAAGGACCGCTACCGGCCGGCGCACTTCGAGCCCGCCGCGTTCGCGGCCGGGGAGACCGTGCAGGCGTTCATCGGGCTCGACGGCGGCTCGACGTCCACCAAGGCGATTCTGCTCAGCACCGAGCGCACCGTGCTCGCCAAGTCGTACCAGCTCTCCAAGGGGAACCCGATCAAGGACACCATCGAGGTGATCGGCGATCTGCGGCGCCACGTCGAGTCGTTCGGGGCGCGGCTGGAGATTCTGGGCGTGGGCACCACGGGCTACGCGAAGGACGTCCTGCGTGACGTGCTCGGCGCCGACGCCGCCATCGTGGAGACGGTGGCGCACGCGGAGTCCGCCCTCCACTTCTACGACGACGTGGACGTGATCTGCGACGTCGGCGGCCAGGACATCAAGATCATGGTGCTGAACGGCGGCAGCGTGAAGGACTTCAAGCTCAACACGCAGTGCTCGGCGGGGAACGGCTACTTCCTGCAGAGCACGGCCGGCGAGTTCGGGGTTCCGGTGGAGAGCTTCGCGGACACCGCGTTCTCGGCCGAGCAGATGCCCACCTTCGGCTATGGTTGCGCGGTGTTCATGCAGTCCGACATCGTCGACTTCCAGCGCCAGGGCTGGACGGCGGCCGAGATCATGGCGGGTCTGGCGGCGGTGCTGCCCAAGAACATCTGGCTCTACGTGGCGCAGATCCCGAATCTGGCCAAGCTGGGAAAACGCTTCGTGCTGCAGGGCGGGACGCAGCGCAACCTCGCGGCCGTGAAGGCGCAGGTGGACTTCATCGAGTCGCGCTTCCGCTGCAACGGCGACAACCCCGACATCATCGTCCACATGCACTGCGGCGAGAGCGGCGCCATCGGCGCCGCGCTGGAGGCGCAGCGCCTGTGGAAGCACGGCCACAAGACCACCTTCGTCGGCCTCGACGCGGTGGAGACCGTCTCGTACACCGCGACGACGTCGGAGGACACGCGCTGCCACTTCTGCAAGAACGAGTGCCTGCGAACGTTCATCGACGTGGAAGCGACAGGAAGGATCAAGCGCGAGCAGGGCGAAGTGGAGACGGCGAGCGCCGCGGCCGGTTCGCGCAAGTCGAAGGTGCCGCTGGCGCCGGGCGCGCGGCGGCTGATCGTGAACAACTCGTGCGAAAAGGGGCTCGTGGAAGACGTCGAGTCGATGCGTGAGATCAAGAAGGACCTCGACGCGCGCCTCAAGGCGGCGCCGAACTTCGTCGAGAAGGGCGCCCGCGACGTGTTCAAGCCGATCCGGCCCGAGTCGGTGGCCGACACCCCGCCCAGGATGGCGCTCACCGCGGCGCAGAAGACGCGTGTGGAACTGATGAAAAAGCGCGAGAGCGTGCGCATCGGCATCCCGCGCATGCTGAACCAGTACTCCACCAACCCGCTGTTCTCCGCGTACTTCGAAGCACTCGGTGTGCGCCCGCAGAACCTGGTGTACTCGGACTACACCACCGAGGAGTTGTACAAGGAGGGCGCGAAGCGCGGCGCCATCGACCCGTGCTTCCCGAGCAAGCTCGGCATTCCGCACGTGCACAATCTCATCTTCAAGCACCACGAGAAGAAGGCGCTCGACGCGATCTTCTTCCCGATGATCGACGACCTGAAGAGCGAGCTCGTGAAGACGCAGGACTGCCGCGCGTGCCCGACCGTCACGGCCACGCCCGAGGCCGTGAAGGCGGCGTTCACCAAGGAGGGCGACCTCTTCGCGAAGAAGGGGATCCAGTACCTGTGCCCGGTGGTCAACGTGGCGCAGCCGCGCCTGTTCGCGCGCCAGATGTTCGCTGCGTTCCGGGACGTGCTCGGCCTGTCGCAGAGTGAGAGCGACCGCGCGGTGGACGCGGGCTACCGCGCACTGGACGCGTGGGTCGCGGACACGCGCCGCGAGGCGCGCGAGGTGCTCGACCAACTCGAGACCGACCGCAAGCTCGGCATCGTGGTGCTCGGACGCCCGTACCACAACGACCCCGGCATCAACCACGAGATCCTGGTGGAGTTCCAGAAGCTCGGGTACCCCGTGTTCACGCAGGACTCGCTCCCGCTGGACGACGACCTGCTGGATCGCCTCTTCGGCGACGAAGTCCGTGCCGGTGACATCGAGAGTCCCATGGACATCACCGACGTGTGGAAGAACGCGTACAGCGAGAACACGAGCCGCAAGGTGTGGGCCGCCAAGTTCGTCGCGCGCCATCCGAACCTCGTCGCACTCGAGGTGTCCAACTTCAAGTGCGGCCACGACGCGCCCATCTACTCGGTGGTGGAGGAGATCATCGAGTGCTCGGGTACGCCGTACTTCTCGTTCAAGGACCTGGACGAGAACCGGCCCGCCGGTTCCATCAAGATCCGCGTGGAGACGATCAGCTACTTCCTCAAGCGCTACCGCGAGGACAAGCTCCGCGAGGCCTGGCTCGAGGAGCAGGCGTCGCACAAGACGCATCCCGCCGGCGCGCCGGTCCCGGTGGAAGCCGAGAACGGCGAACCCGCGCGCTGGGCCGAAGCGGCGTGATTTGCGCGGCATGGACCGATTCTCGCAGTGGCGCCCGCATCCATGGCACGGGCTCTCGCCCGGACCCGAACCGCCGCGCCGCGTCACCGCGTACATCGAGATCACGCCGTTCGACTTCGTGAAATACGAGATCGACAAGGACTCGGGC
>DASTOO010000295.1:0-3423 GCA_035762505.1 Candidatus Krumholzibacteriia bacterium | reverse complement strand
CTCCGCGGAACTCGAAGACGCGCCGGTTGGCGGCGACGAACACGGCGGACTCGTGCGGCGGCGCGAAGCGCGCCGAGTCAGCGGGCGTCTGTGCAAGCGCAAGCGACGGCGCGGAAGCAGAGATGGGCACGAGCACAAGCGCCGTGAGCAGCCATCTCGCGGCAACCAGGGGCGACGGGCGCGTGATCATGCTTCGATCCTTCCGGACGCTGGCGTCGGAGCGCGTCCCGACGGGAGTGTATGCGCGGCGCCGCCGCGTCGTCAATCAAGGGCGGCGCGTTGTGGGCGCCCTCCGGCCGTGGTACAATTTCCCATCCCTGACACGCGCGACGTCCCTGTTTGAAGCCGGTATCGAGGGTCCGCTCCCGCCCGCCCCGGCTTCGGAGATCATCGAATGCAACACCCGATCGACGCCGGCGTTCTCGCTCTGGCCATTCTGCTTGCGGGCGTGCCCTCCCGCGCGCAGTGGCCCGCGGACGGCGTCCCCCTCACCACCTCAGCCACGGTGCCTTCCGGGTACGCCGTCGTTGCCGACAGCTCCGGCGGGCTCATCGCGGTGTGGTCGCAGCCCGTGGGCGGCCAGCACGACATTCATGCCATGCGCGTCACCGCGTCCGGCGTTCCGGTCTGGACCCCCGGCGGCGTGCCGGTGGTGACGGCGGGCTTCGACCAGGTGTCGCCGTCGCTGTGCCAGGACGGAAGCGGCGGGGCCATCATCGTGTGGCGCGACCAGCGCAGCGGCGGGCTCGACATCTACGCCCAGCGCGTCGACGCGCACGGTGCACTCCGGTGGACCGCTGACGGCGTGGGCGTGTGCACCGTTTCCAACAATCAGTACGCGCCGGTCGTGGTCCCGGACGGCGCGGGCGGCGCCATCGTCGCGTGGTACGACTTCCGCGCCTTGAACTACGACATCTACGCCCAGCACCTGGACGCGAACGGCAACGCGCTGTGGACCGGGGGCGGCATCGCGATCCTCGCCGGGCAGTACAACCAGTACAATCCCATGATCGTCTCCGACGGCGTGGACGGCGCCATCGTCGCGTGGGTCGACCTGCGCAACGGCAACGCGGACATCTTCGCGCGCCGCGTGACCGGCGCGGGCACCCTTCTGTGGGCGCCATCCGGCGTGGCACTGTGCACCAATGCGTTCGACCAGCTCGACGCGGCGCTGGTTTCGGACGAGGCGGGCGGCGCCATCGTGGCGTGGCGGGATGCTCGCAACGGCGGGTGGGACGTCTTCGCCCAGCGCGTCGACGCGGGCGGGAGCACCCTGTGGCCCGCGAACGGCGCGGCGGTGTGCACGGCGGCGAACGACCAGCTGCACCATGCGGTGGCGTGCGACGGCGCGGGCGGCGCCGTCATCGCGTGGGACGACGCGCGTGGCGCCACGGTCGACATCTACGCGCAACGCATGGACGCGGTCGGAAGCGCGCTGTGGACGCCGCACGGCGTCCCGCTGTGCGCGGCCGCATCGAACCAGACGCGGCCGTCGGTCGTGTGCGACGGCGCCTCCGGCGCCATCGTGGCATGGGAGGACGCGCGCGCGGGCAACACCGACCTCTACGCGCAGCGCGTGGACGCCGGCGGACTCACGCAGTGGAACGCTGATGGAACCGCCCTGTGCACGGCCGCGGGCGAGCAGGTGACGCCGCTCGCGGTGGCGGACGGTTCCGGCGGCGCGGTGCTCGCGTGGAAGGACTCCCGGAGCGGCAACGCGGACCTCTACGCGCACCGCGTGGATGCATCGGGCGGTACGCCGACCGGCGCTGGCGGACCGTTGCGCGTTCCCGGACTCATCGTCTCGCCGGGCTATCCCAACCCGTTCGCGCGGACGATTCGATTCGACGTGGGCGCGGCGGGCGCGGCGGTGACGATGGAGGTGTTCGACGCGGCGGGGCGCCGCGTCGCGCGGCGCGCGCTGCGCGGCCGGGGGCTTTCCTTCGACGGGCGCGACGATCGCGGGCGGCCACTCGCCGGTGGGATCTACTTCTGCCGCTTCAGCGCGGACGGCGTCGCGGTGACGCGCAAGATCGTCCTCGTGCGCTGACGCTCAACCGGCGTCGATGCTCGAGATGACGAGCGCCACTTTCCCCGTGCGCCAGCGCGTCAGCTCGGACACGCGTTCGTAGTCGATCCGGATCTCATTCCCCAGACCCTCGCGCAGGAGTGCGGTCACCGCCGCCAGGCGCTCGGGGGTGGGCGGCTCCTTCGTCAGGAGCCGCATCAGCACGCGGTCCTTCGCGTCCTGCACGATCTGATAGCCCTCGATCCAGTCGTCGAACTGCCGCATGGTGAAGGTGACGTACAGTCCGCTCACCGGGCCGCGGGGCGTGTGCACGACGTCCTGCAGGCGGCCGTCCACCGAGGCCAGGATGGGAAAGGGCTTCCCGCACCCGCAGGGCTCATCCGGCGCCATCACGCCCACGTCACCGATCTCGTAGCGGATGAACGGCGCGGCGGCGTTGTGCAGATCGGTGATCACGATGCGCCCCTCTGCGCCGGGCGGGACCGGCACGCCGGTGCCGTCCACCACCTCCGCGACCACATTGTCGCTGTTCACGTGATAGCCGGCGTGCCGCTCGCACTCCATGCCCACGCTCATGAACTCGCGGCTGCCGTAGGAGAGGAACACCTCGTCGACCAGGTGCTGCTGCAGCAGCTCGCGCTGCCCCGGCTGCAGGCCTTCCGCGGCGCTCACCATGGTGCGCGGCTTCCAGGTGAGCACGCCCGCGTGGTCACGCGCGTAACGTGCGATGTCGACCACCTGCCCGGTGTAGCCCACGATCGCGTGCGGTCGGAAGCGATTGATGAGCCGGCAGCACGCGAGGCGCTCCTCGTCCGAGAACTGCTGGAACGCGTCGAAGAACACGCGGCGCTGGAGGGCGACGTGCACGCGCCGCTTCACGCGCTGCGCGAGCGGCGGCGTCGAGTGATCGGCCGCCCAGACGTGCAGACTCCGCCTCCCCTCTTCCGCCTGTCCCCATCCGTACGCGCGGTCCATCACGGCAGTGCGCCACTCGTAGCTGTCGCGGGTGACGTAGAAGCGCACCGGGAGCGCGGTGGAACCGCTGGTCTGGTGGGCGTACATCGCGTCGGACGGGCGTTCCTGCTGCTCGAAGAACGCGCGCTGGTCATGGCGCGTCCACACCGGCAGTTCTTCCGGACGCACCGTTTCGCCGGGGGCGGGCAGAGACCCGCGGTGCGCCTTCACCCGTTCCGCGTAATAGGGAAAGCGCTCGATCGCGCGGTGGACGCGGCGCTGGAAGGCCGTGGCGGAAATGCGGGCCAGTTCCTCCCGCGCCAGCCGCTCATTCGCCAGCACCGCGTAGCGGATGGAGAGACGGCGATAGCCGCGCACCTGCCCGTACAGGGCGCCGATGAAGGTCAATGCGTGCACGGCCAGAAAGCTACCACGGGTTC
>DASTOO010000294.1:0-5621 GCA_035762505.1 Candidatus Krumholzibacteriia bacterium | reverse complement strand
GCCGCATGCCGAGCACGTCCACAACCGCTTCTCGAGTTCCTTGACGTAGAGGATTTCGCCGCAGAGGTCGCATTTCTTCCAGAGGCCGTCCGGCACCGCCTTCTTCTGCTGGATGGGCTGGACGCCCCGCTTTTCCCTACGGAACCACGACACCGGTTTCTCCCTCCTCAACGGGTATGACCATCACTATAAGGGCGGTTACAGAGGGCGACAACTGCAAAGACCGGCACAGACCGGTTTTATGGCCTAACCTACAGTTTAATAACGAGTTGCCGCATAAGGGCGGCCAATCCCCCACTGGCGCCCCGTCCCACCCGCAGGACCTCTTCGTGGCTAGGGACGGCCGACGCGATGCCCGTACAGGGGTTGGTGACCATGGCGACCGCCGCGACCCGGATGCCGCAGGCGCCCGCCGCGGCGACCTCCGGAGCCCCGGACATGGTGGCCACGTCACCCGCCGCCTGGAGTGCCCCGACCTCAGCCACGGTCTCGTAGGCGGGGCCGGCGCAGCAGACCAGGGTGCCGCGGTGGACGGCGATCCCGGCCGCCATGGCGGCATACTCCACCGCCGCGGTGAGGTTCCGGTCGAGGCGCGGCCGCGCGTTCTCCGCTCCCGGCCTTCGGTTCTGGCGGTCGATCAGGTCGTGCGCCACCACGAGGTCCCCCGGGAAAAGGGTGGTGTGCAGGGCCCCGGCCGCGGACGTCACGAGCAGGTCGGTCGCTCCGCGTCCGGCGAGGAACGCCATCAGACGCGCCACCGCCGGCAACGCGCCTTCGTAACCGTGGCGCCGGCCGAGCACGAGCAGGCACGGGCGGCCGTCCACCGTCCCCTCGCGCACCTCGCCGGCGTGTCCTTCCACGCCGCACGCGCCCACACCGTCGATCGCCGTGAACGGTGTCACCGCGCGCGTCGCGAGCACGTCCGCGAGCGGACCCATCCCGCTCCCCGCGATCACGGCCAGGCACCGCGCGCTCAAGGCTGTTCCAGACGCAGCGTCATCACGAGCGCGTCCTCGTTGTTGTCGTGGTAGTAGCGGCGGCGGATCCCGACCGGCGCGAAACCCATCGTGTGGTAGAGGAGCTTCGCGGGCGTGTTGCTCACCCGGACCTCGAGGGTGATGAGGCGGCTCTTCTCCGACTTGGCGATATCGATCATGTGCACGAGCAGCCGCCGCGCGTATCCGCGGCGCTGAAAAGCGCGGCCGATGGCGAGGTTCAGGATGTGCACCTCGTCGCGCAGCAGCCACGCCACGATGTAGCCCGCGACCACCTTGTCGACCGTCCCCACGAACGAGCGCGAGAGCCACTTCTCCTCGATCTCCTGCAGGAACATTCCCTCCGTCCAGGGCGCGGGAAAGAGTTCGCGCTCGATGCGGAGCACGTCGGGGATGTGCATCAGTTCCAGCTGATCGATGACTAGGTCACTCATCGGGCGCACCCCCATTGCCGTCGCCGCAGCGGCGCCCGTGACCGCGCAGGCGCACCCGTTCGGCGCCGCTCGGCCGGATGTAGAGCGGCTCGAGCCGCCGCACCGCGGACTCTTCGAGCGGGTGCATGCGCGGCGCGATGCGCGCGAGATACGCCGTGTCGGGCAGGCACTCCGCGGGGTCCGCGAGACGGGCCCCCGGAAAGCGGGCGGCGATGTCGGCGCGCGCGGCCTGCGCCCCGCTTCCGACGAACACGCCGGGCGACTCCGCCAGGGCGCCCAGAAACTCCGCCGGTGCGCGCGCACACGGCGCCACCACCACGCGGGTGGCGGCGGCGTCCTCCCCCCGCGCGGCAGCCGCGGCACGCGCATGCACCGCCACGTATACCTCTCCGCGGCGCGCGTCGATCAGCGCGCACACGCGTTCGTGGTGTTCGAGCAGCGGCAGCGCCAGCAGCCGGAGCGAATCGATGGCCACGATCTCCGCGCCGCCCGCGGCGTGCAGGCCCTTCGCGAAGGAGAGCCCGATGCGAAGCCCGGTGAAGCTCCCCGGGCCGATCACCACCGCCACGCGCGCCACGTCGCGCGGGCGGAGTGAGGCGCCGGCGAGCAGGTCTTCCACTGCGTGCGCGAGCGCCACCAGGTGCGAGGAGGGCCGCGCGAAGCGCTCCGTTCCGAGCACGGCTCCGTCACGCGCGAGCGACACCGCGCCCTGCGGATGCGACGTATCGACCGCGAGCGTCACCACGCGCGTCCCCCCAGGTCCGCGGCGGCCTGCGCCGTGGCCGCGATCGATATGACGCGCGCGTCGTTGCCGTCGGGCTCGATGCGGATCTCCACGTCGGCCGCCGCGATGAGCGCCGGCGAACGCTCGCCCCATTCCGCCAGCACCACCACGGCGGCGTCGTCGACCAGATCGAAGACGCCGATGTCTTCGAGCTCGCGCTCGTGTTCGAGACGATAGAGGTCGATGTGCGCGATCTCCATCCTTCCGGAGAGCATCTCCATCAGAATGAAGGTGGGACTCACGATGTCACCGGAAACCCCCAGACCGCGGCACAGGCCGCGCACCAGCACGGTCTTGCCCGCGCCCAGCGGCCCGCCGAGGCACACGACGAGGCCGCGGCGGATGCGCTCACCGAGGGCTGCGCCGAAACGCTCGGTCTCGACGTCCGACGCGGTGCGCAACGTGTGCAGGCTGGTTCGCCGCATGGGGTTCGCGCGACGGTCAGCGCGGGGTCAGTGTGAGGCAGGGGAGCATCATCTCTTCCAGGGAGACGCCCCCGTGCTGGAAGCTGCCTTCGTAGGCCTTCTCGTAGTCGCGGAAGTTGGTCGGGTAGACGAAGTAGTAGTACTCCTTGGCGAAGATGTACGACTTGGTGCGCGACTCCGACGGCAGGCGGAACTCCGCGGGGTTGCGCGTGATGATCGCCTGGCGCTCGTCCACCTTGAGATTGTCGCCGAATTTGTACCGCAGGTTGGTGGACGTGTCGCGCCGGCCGTATACGAGACTCGCCTTGCGCCCGAGGATCGACCCGTGGTCGGTGGTGAGCACCACCTTGATGCCGGCCCGGGCCAGATCGGTGAGGATCTCGCGCAGCACCGAGTGCGAGAACCACGAGCGCATGAGCGACCGGAACGCCGCCTCGTCGGGCAGGAGCTGTTGCAGGATCTCGGACTGGTTGCGGCCGTGGGTCAGAATGTCGACGAAGTTGAACACGAGCGCCACGAAGGGCGAGTTCATGAGACTCGCGACGCGCTTGCGCGTCTCCGAGGCCTCGGCCGCGGTGAAGATCTTGACGTAGCGCAGCTTGCTTTCGTCCAGGCGCAGGCGCTTCATCTGCTCGCCGAGGAGGAAGGCCTCGTACTTGTTCTTGCTCGTCTCTTCGGTGCTGCGCTCGAGCCACTTGTCGGGGAAGCGGCGCGCGATATCGTCGGGGAACATCCCGCTGAAAATGGCGTTGCGCGAGTACGGCGTGGCCGTGGGCAGAATCGACGTGTAGAAGTCCCATTTCACGTCGAACGACTCGGTGAGGAACTCCTCGATCACCATCCACTGGTCCAGACGCACGCAGTCTATGAGGATGAAGAACAGCTTCTCGCCCGCGAGCAGGTGCGGCGCGATGAACTTCGGGAAGATGTCCAGGCTCATCGGCGGCCGCTTCTCCGACGCCACCCAGTCGCGGTAGTTCGCCTCCACGAAATTCCCGAAGTGCTGCGCGCAGTTGAGGCGCTGGTCGTCGTGGGTCGATTCGAGCCCGGTGCGCCGGTAGCGGTCGAACTCGTGGTCCCAGGCGCACAGGCGCCGGTGGATGCGCAGCCACGCGTCCCACGTGTTCTCCTGCACGAGGGACCCGATCTCGTTGAACTCGCGGATGTAGTCCGGCGAGAAGCGCGCCTCCTGGATGCGCGGCGCTTCGAGAATGCGCTTGCACGCGGAGTAGATCTGCAGCGGGCTCACGGGCTTCAGCAGGTAGTCGTCGATCTTCATGCCGAAGGCGTTGTCCATGAGGCGCTCTTCCTCGTTCTTGGTTATCATGACCACGGGCAGCCCCGGGTCGGTCTCCTTGATCTCGACCAGGGTGTCGAGCCCGCCCCGGCCGGGCATGGACTCGTCCAGCAGCATGATGTCGAACTTGCCGGCGCGGACCAGTGTCAGCGCGTCGGCGCCGTTGGTGGCGGTGTCGACCTGGTAGCCCTTGTCGCGGAGGAAGAGGACGTGCGACTTGAGGAGTTCGATCTCATCATCGACCCACAGGATTCGTTTGCTCATTGTTTGGAGTATACGTTCCCGCCCCGGGGACTAGCAAGCGGCGTGGGAACGCCTACTCCCGACGCCAGTAACGCTCCATCACGTGCTTCCCCAGCGTCTGCTCCGCGGCCAGGCGGTTGTGCGCGGGGCACAGGAGGCGGAGGTTCGATGCATCGTGCGCTCCGCCGGCCGCGAAGGGACGGATATGATCGACCTGGACCGCGGTGCGGGAACCGCACCGTGTGCCGTCGCCCGCGACGAACGCACACCGCGCGCCGTCGCGGATGAACACCTCGTCGCGCACGTCCCCTGGAACGTGTCTCGTCCTCCGCGGGGACTGCGTGCGATCACCACCGGCGCCGGCGGTCGAGAACTTACCACCTGCGCTCGTTGATTGCTCCGCCGCGGCTCGCCTCGCCTCGCGCCTGCGCTGCCGCGCCTCCGGGCGGTGACGCTCCAGGAACTCGCCGAGCAACACCTCCAGCACGTCGGCGAAGGTGGCGTCCGGTCGGCTGTGCGAGAGAACGGCCTTCACCGCCTCGTACTTCACCATGAGATCTTCGCTGGCGAGAAACTGCACGGCCATCTTCTGCTCCGAGACGACCCAGCTCCCCTCGCCGGGCGTCCTTGGGTAAGGCCCCCGGCACGCGCAGTCCCGCTCAAAGAGCACGCCGTCGATATTCGCCGGACTCACCAACGCCTGCACCGGCTCGATGCGCTCCTCGACGATCACGGGCGGTCCGTACTCGGCAACCACTCGCTTGACGTCGCGATACGACTTCCCCTGGACCCGGGCGAGGAGTGCCGCAGCGTTCTCTCCGCTGAGAACCGGCTCGATGAGATGCACGGTTCCGAGGTCCAGTTCCCCGCTTTCGAGGAGAACGAGCACGTCGGGATGTTCGCGGATGCAGCGCGCCGCCCGGAGGCGCCGACAGGCCGAGGAGCCCGAGTAGCGAAGCCGGCGGACACAGTAGTCGTAGAGCGAGCTGCAACCGAGCTCGAGGTAGAGCTTGCGGCGCGCGATCTCATTCAAATGATGGAGGAGCCGGATGGTGGCGGCGCGCTCGACGCGGGCGAGGCGCTCGGTCCGGGACAGGAGTTCGAGGTCGGTGAGAGCACGAAGGTCGGTCTCAAGCGTGCGCCGAGTCATGGCGATGCCTCCTTATGCGAACGGTTCACGACGGGAGGAATGTTACGCTCAATATAACAGGGGTGCTTTCGACGCTGTCACTTGGCGGGAGGGACGAGAGGATATTGCGATTCTTCGAAATTGTCCTAACGTGAATTACCGCGCGCGGGTGGTCAACGCAACGCGAATCAACATGATTCCTTGACGTGGCACCAGATAGCTAAATTTCTGCTTCTGAAATGCGTCAACAGGAATCTTCAACAGTCCGCCTTTTTCTGGACGATCAGTCACGATACAACGCCTTCACGCGTCCC
>DASTOO010000293.1:0-3581 GCA_035762505.1 Candidatus Krumholzibacteriia bacterium | reverse complement strand
GAGCCGTCTTACCGCGTACGCCAGCATACCCCGGCAGCATATGTCACGGCGCGCGCGGGCGGCAACCGCGGTATCGCCGGTCAGGGCGCCTTCGTCACGGCGCTGAAGTCGTTGCCGAGGTAGAGGCGCGGCAGGCGGTATCCCGAGATGCGGTCCGAGACGACGTGCAGCGTCGTGGGGAAGTACAGGTACACCCACGGCGCGTGCGCGTAGATCAGGCTGTCGGTGGCGGCGTACGCGGCCGCCCGGGCGTCGTCGTCGACCGTGCGGCTCGCGTTGACGATCATGCGGTCGACCTCCGGATCCGAGAAGAACGACCGGTTTCCGCCGCCACCCTGGTTGCTCGAATGAAACAGCGGAAACAGGAAATTCTCCGCGTCCGGGTAATCGGCGAACCAGTCGAGCAGGAATGCGTCCACCTTGCCCGCGCTCACCGCCTGCTTGAACGCCGACCATTCCCGGCGCACCAGCGTCGCGCGGATGCCAGATTCGCTCCAGTAACCCTGGATCGCCTCCGCGATGCGGTTGCCCTCGGCGCTCTCGCGCTGCCAGATCTCTATCGCGAGGCCGTCGGGGTGCCCGGCCTCCGCCAGCAGGCGGCGCGCCTCGTCCCGGTCGTATCCGAACCCCGCGCGCGCGCGATGCCCGGGAAGGCCCGGCGGAATCGAGCCGCGCGCCGGCACCGCCTCGCCCGCGGCGAGGACGCGGATGATCTCGGGAACGTTCACGGCCAGGTTGAGCGCGCGGCGCACGCGCTCGTCGGAGAAGCGCTGGTTGTTGAGCCCGATGTAGAACACCCGCATCTCGGGGCGGCGCAGGAGCCGCGACGCGAACGCGGGATCGTCCCGGAAGCGCGCCACCTCGGCGTCGGGAATCTCGAGCACGTCGATGGTTCCCGATTCGAACTCCGCGACGCGGGTGAACGGCTCGGGAATCACGCGATAGCGGACGAACTCGATGCCGCGCGCGCGGCGCGCATGATGAGGGTTGGGCGCGAGGACGACGCGATCACCGCTCGCCCACTCGGACACGATCCACGGCCCCGCGCCGGCGGGCAGTTCCCCGTGCGCGAGACCCGCGACGTCGACGACGCGCGCAGCCGGGAGAGCCAGCATCGAAAGAAACGGCGCGAAGGGCTCGTCCAGCTCGATCGCCAGCGTCGAGTCGTCGCGCGCGACGAGTCCGGCGACGGCGGCGGCGCCGTCCCGGAAGTCGGCGCTTCCGCGCACGCGCTCCAGCACCCATGCCCGCGGCGAGGCGGTCGCGGGGGTGAGGACGCGCTCGAAGCTCGCGATGACATCGGCGGGGCGCACCGGCCGTCCGGTGGAGAAGCGCGCGCGGTCGTCGAGGTGGAACACGTAGCGGCGGCCGTCTTCGACTTCCCAGCTCCGCGCGATGCCCGGCATCAGCGCCCCGTCGGGCGAAAGGCCGACGAGGCCGTCGTAGACGAGCGCGCAGATCTCCCCCTCGGCGACGTCGACCACGAATGCGGGATCGAGCCGGTTGGGCGCGGTCTCGAGCGCGAGATCCAGCACGGTCGCGGGGCTCCGTTCCTGCCCGCATCCCCCGACGGACAGCACCACGGCCAGAACGCCGGCAAGCCCGGCGACGCCGCAGCCGCGCGCGGTCACAGGTCGCCCTCGACCAGCTTGAAGTCTCCCACGCCGAACATGTCGTAGAAGATGAACGAGCGGCCCAGGGTGTAGTAGCGCCAGATCTCGTATTCCCCCGTCGAGCGCTGGTCCATGGCGGTATCGATCTGCTCCGGCGGCCCGAAGCGGATGTAGACGCGTCCGCGGTCGGAGCGCCAGCCGGGGCCGAACTGCGAGAACTCCTCCGTCACGTACTGCAGGCGCGCGATGTACTGGGAGAGCGCCTCGTTGACGTCGGTGCTCGGGTCGGGGTCGCGCGCCGCCCAGAACTTCGCCCAGGCCGCGGCGCGCTGGGCCTCCGGGGCTTCCCGCAGTGGCTTGAGCTCGTCGCTGCTCGCGATGAGACCGAGTATCTCGATGGTATCGTCGAAGTTCGCCCCGAGCATGGCCCGCGTGACGTCGACGCGAACATCGACGGACGCGGTCGCGTCGCGATCGGGATGGTAGGTTCGCGCGCGCAGGTTCACGTGGTACACGCCGGGCGACCAGTCGTCGACGTTGAACGCGAGCACGTACTCGTCGTCCGTTCCCGCCAGCATGAGGCGACGCCGCCCGTAGAGTATCTGCCGGTCTCCGCTGTCGGTGACCTCGTAGAACACGTCGCACGGCTCCGGCTCGCTGAGGGTTCCCTCCACGAACAGCGCGAAGCGGACCGCGGGCTGCCGCTCGAGCCCCGCGATCGACGCGTCGGGCGGCGTCACGGCGTCCCCGAGGAGGGGGCCCGCCTCCGCCCACGCACGCATGCCCGCCGCGTAGCCCGGCGGCACGGCCAGCACCAGGGGCGTGCCGAAGGCGATCCCCGACGCGAGGAAGTCCGGCACCCGGAGCGTCACCGAGCGACGCATCGAGATCTGCGTGTTGGCCACCGTCAGCGTCGCATCAATGGTGTAGTCGCCGGGCGGAAGATTGAACTCGCGCCACGTTCGCGATTTCTGATCGCGCCGGCGGGTCTCCTCGTACGTCTTCACGGTGGCGACGCCGTGGAGTACATACGTGGTGGGACGCCGCGGTTCCTCGCCGCTCCGCACGATCGAGAGGTAGGCCTCGTAGCGCGAATCGAAGTAACCCTCCTTCTTCAGGAACACCAGCGACCGAAACGGCACCTCGACGGTGACGCGCGTGGTGGGAACCCGACTGGAGTCGAGGAAGGCGTTCGCGAAGAGGCCGAATCCCTGCGCGAGGGCGGGGGAATCGGCCAGCACGCCGGGCGCGGCCAGAGCGAGCACGGCGAGGAGCGGAAGCAGTCGTGAGCGAGAGTTCATCGTTCGGCCTGCGGGCGGCGACCCTCGCTGAACTTATGGCACCCCGGGCGCGGCGGCAAGCAGGAACCTATTCGCAGCGCAGGGCGTTCACCGGGTCCATGTCACCCGCGCGGCGGGCGGGATAGAGGCCGAACCCGACCCCGACCACGATCGAGAAGACGAACGACACCAACATCCAGGGCAGCGACAACATGAACGGAAAGTGGATCAGGCGCGCCACCAGGTACGCGAGCGCGGTCCCGGCCACCACCCCGACCACGCCCCCGATGCCGGTGAGCGTCCCCGCCTCCACCAGGAACTGCAACATGATGTCCCCCCGCCCGGCGCCGATGGCGCGGCGCACGCCGATCTCGCGCGTACGTTCCGTCACCGAGATGAGCATGATGTTCATGACGCCGATGCCGCCTACCAGCAGACCGATGGATGCAATGATGGTGAGCACAATGCCGATGGGAACCGTGATGCGCTTGACCAGGTCGATGAAGGACTCGCTGGTCTGCACGTCGAAGTTGCTCTCCTCGCCCGGCCGCAGGCCGCGCCGCATGCGGAGCGCGCGCGTCACTTCCTCCACGCCGCGCTCCAGGGGGATGCCGTCGCGGACGGTCGCGCCCAGCGTGACCCAGTCCCGCTCCTGCTGGAGGTCCTTGCCGAACGTCGTGTGCGGCAC
>DASTOO010000292.1:0-6880 GCA_035762505.1 Candidatus Krumholzibacteriia bacterium | reverse complement strand
TGGGGCGCGTGAGGGTAGGGGCGGGCGGGTGGGGAGTCAGCGTAACCTGTTGCTTCCAATAATTGTTACGAAGTCGGACCGGACGAAATCAGGGGGGACGGTGGGCCCCGACGGGCCCCGCGCGGAAGCCATGCGCCACGGGGAGAACGGATGCGAAATGAGCGACCACCGGCCGCGAGCCGGTCAATATGAGACCGGCGCCGTTCCGCGCGGGTGGCGGTCAGCGGGCGCCCGTGCGGGCGAGCCATTTATCGCGACGGCGGAAACTGGCGAGACCGCAACGGGCTGCTGACCGACAGGCCCCGCGCGGCCACGGCACAGCGGCTGTTGAAGCTTCGACACCAGGTGGACTATATTCCACACATGGCTGGTCGATCCTCCCGCTGGCTGATCCTCGTCGTCGCCGTGTTGACCGCGGCGACGGTGTCGTTCCACTACGGGATTCTCATCCCCGATTCCCACAGCGGGCTCCTGCACACCATCCACGGGAGACTGTGCTACATCCCTATCATCCTCGCCGCCGTCTGGTTCGGGGTGCGGGGCGGGCTCGCGACCGCCGGGGCCATCACCATTCTCACGCTCCCCTACCCGCGGCTGCGCGGAATCACCGACCACCACGCCCTGCTCAGCGAGTACACCGAGATGGTCTTCTACGTCGCCATCGGCCTCATGACCGGCGTTCTCATCGAGCGCCAGTGGCGCGAGCGGCGCCGCAGCGAGTCCCTGCAGCGCGAACTCGCGCGGCAGGAGCGTCTCTCGTCGCTCGGGCAGATGGCGGCGGGGCTCGCGCACGAGATCCGCAACCCGCTCGGTTCCATCCAGGGCGCGGCCGAGATCCTCGGCGATCGCGCGGAGAAGGGCTCGCGCGAGGGCGAGCTGTTCGACGTCCTGCGCAAGGAGTCGCGGCGGCTCGGGACGGTGGTGGATCATTTTCTCGGATTCGCGCGCCCGCGTCCGCTGGCACTCGCGCCCACCGACATCGCCGCGGTGGTGGAGCGCGCCGCCGCGCAGATGGAGCTCGACGCGTCCTCGCGGCGCATCACGATCGAGCGCGCCATCGAAGCGGGGCTCCCCCGGCTCCAGGCCGACGCGGAGCAGCTCCACCAGGTGCTCCTCAATCTCCTGCTGAACGCCATCGCGGCCACACCGGACGGCGGGCGCGTGACCGCGGCGGCCGCGCGCGGACAGCGCGACGGCGCGCGCTGCGTCGTGATGAGCGTGCGGGATGCGGGCGCGGGAATTCCGCCGGACGCGCTGCCGCACGTCTTCGATCCGTTCTTCACCACGAAGGAGGGCGGCACCGGACTCGGGCTGTCGATCTCGCACACCATCGTCCACGACCACGGCGGCTGGATCGACATCGAGAACCGGCCCGGCGTCGGCACCGCCGTCTCCGTGATCCTGCCGGCGCAGGCCGGGCACCATGGCTGACCGGATCCTCATCATCGACGACGACGAGAGCATCCGGAAGGTGCTGGGCTACATGCTCGAGGAGGCCGGTTACCGCGTCGAGAAGGCGGCGTCCGCAGAGGAGGGGCTGCGCGCGCTGGCGGCCCGGCGCCCCGACCTCGTGCTGAGCGACATCAAGATGCCCCGCAAGGACGGCATCGAGCTGCTCGGAGAGATCAAGGCGGCGGACCCGTCGCTTCCCGTCATCATCCTCACCGCGTTCGGTTCGGTGGAAACCGCGGTGGAGGCGATGAAGCGCGGGGCCTCCGACTACCTCACCAAGCCGATCTCGCGCGACGACCTCACCATGACCGTCGCGAAGACGCTGAAACTCCACCGTCTCGAAGCGGAGAACGCCGACCTGCGCGACACCATCCGCGAACGTTTCCGTTTCGAGAGCATCATCGGGCTCTCCCCCGCCATGACGGAGATGTTCGACGCCCTGAAGCGGGTCGCGCCCACCGACGCGACGGTGCTCGTCACGGGCGAGAGCGGAACCGGCAAGGAGCTGATCGCCAAGGCGATCCACTACAACAGTCCCCGGCGGGCGGCCCGCATGGTCGCGGTGAACTGCGCGGCCATTCCGCAGGACCTGCTCGAGAGCGAGCTCTTCGGCCACGTGCGCGGCGCCTTCACGGGCGCGATCCGCAACAAGCCGGGCAAGTTCGAGCAGGCCCACGGCGGCACCATCTTCCTCGACGAGATCGGGGCGATGCCGCTGCTCCTGCAGGCCAAGCTCCTGCGCGTGCTGCAGGAACGCGAGGTGGAGCGCGTGGGCGACGAGCGCACCACCGAGGTGGACGTGCGCGTCGTCGCGGCGACCAACCGACCCCTCGCCGCCCGCATCACCGCGGGCGAGTTCCGCGAGGATCTGTACTACCGGCTGAACGTGGTGCCAGTGCGCGTGCCGCCGCTGCGCGAGCGCGCCGGGGACATACCGCTGCTCGCGGACCATTTCGTACGCCGCTTCGCGGCCGGTGCACGCGTCTCCCTGACGCCGGAGGCGGTGCAGGCGCTGGAACGCTACCCGTGGCCGGGCAACGTGCGCGAGCTCGAGAATTTCTGCGAGCGCATCGTGCTCATGCGGGCGCGGGACACCATCGACGAGGCCACGGTGGCGACCCGGCTCGCCGAGCTCGCCCGCGACGCGCCGGCGGGCGGCGGCCCGACGCTGCCCGAGATCGAGCGCAACGCCATCGTGGAAGCGCTGCGCGCGTCGGGCTGGAACCGGTCGCGCGCCGCGCGCCGGCTGGGTGTCCCGCGGCACGTGCTGCTCTACCGCATGAAGAAGTTCGCCATCCGCGAGGACATCGACGCCTCCCGCTGATGCGGCCGCGGAGAGGGTGGCACGCGCCCGGGCCTTCGTGCTAATCTGTCGAACCCGCGCGCGGCGTTTGCGCGCGACGCCGCCGCGAACTACCCCGGATTCAGAAGGAGCAGCCCGTGCGACGCGCAGTGTTTTTTCTTGCGGCGATCCTCTCCGTGAACGCACTTCCCGCGGCGGCGGCCGATTACTTCCAGCAATTCGTCCACTACACCATCCGGGTGAAGCTCGACACGGATCGCAAGTGGATCTCCGGGTCGGAGTCGATCGTCTATTCCAACCAGTCGCCCGACACGCTGCGCGAGTTCTACCTGCACCTCTATCCGAACGCGTTCCGCAACAAGAACGTCCCCTACCAGCGCGACAAGAATCGCAAGTACAACCTCACGCTGCGCGACGTCCCCGGCGCGCACAAGGGATGGATCGACCTGCGCGACGTGCGCGTGGGGGCGGACACGGTGGCGGTGACAGTCGACGGCACGCTCGCGCGCATGGCGCTGCCGCGCCCGCTCGCGCCCGGCGACTCGATGACGGTTTCATTCAACTTCGAGGGCAAGGTGCGCAAGGGCGCGGATCGCGCCGGGTACAGCGGCGATCACTACGACTTCGCCCAGTGGTATCCCAAGGTCGTCGTCTATGACGAGAAGGGCTTCCACCCCGACCAGTTCATGACGGGCGAGTTCTATGGCGAGTTCGGGACGTTCGACGTGCACATCGAGCTTCCCGACCACTTCGTCGTGGTCGCGACGGGGATGGTGCGGGACGGCGACCCGGGCTGGGACTACAACCCGCCGCGCCGCAAGGACGCGCCGCGGCGCGAGCCGACGGGCGGAACCAGGACCGTGCACTTCCGCGCGGAGAAGGTCCACGACTTCGCGTGGTGCGCCGACCCGTCCTACGTCGTCCAGGACACCACGCTGGACGGCGTCGAGATCAGGAGCGCGTACCGGCGCCGCAGCGCGAAGACCTGGGAGGATTCGACGCTCGCCCACGCCGTCCGCGCCGTGCAGTGGATTGGAAGGAAGGTCGGGAAGTACCCCTATCCCCAGATCACCGTGGCGGAGATGCTGCGCAACGGCGGCATGGAATACCCCATGCTGGTGATGGACGGCCGCGCGGACGAGGGACTCGTCTTCCACGAGATCGCGCACGTCTACTTCTACGGCATCCTCGCCAACGACGAGCGCGAGGAGGCGTGGCTGGACGAGGGCTTCGCCGCCTTCATCGACAACTGGCACGACGAGGAGCAGTACGGCCCGTGGGGAGACAAGCGCGAATGGAACTTCTACCAGCGCATGACGCCGCAGTATCGCGTGTGGGAAAAGCGCCGACGCACGGTCTTCGACCTGGAGCGGCGCGGCTACGGCGAGCGCGTGTCGTTCCGCGCGGAGGACTTTGACCACTCGTACCGCGCCAACGTGTACGACAAGGCCGCGCTGACCCTGAACACGATCAGGTTCGTCGCGGGCGACGAAACTTTCGTGCGCATCCTGCACGAGTACTTCGACCGCTGGCAGTTCAAGCACGTGAACGAAGCCCGCTTCCGCGAGGTCTGCGAAACGGTGGCGCAGCGCGACCTCTCGCGCCAGTTCGAGCAGTGGCTGCACACGACGAAGACCGTGGACTACGAGCTGGAAAGAACCGGCTCGCGCCCGGATTCGGCAGGCGTCACCACCGAGGTCCTGATCCGCCGCCTCGGCGAGCTCTACTGCCCCATCGAGGTGCACTACACGCTGCCGGACGGCACCGTGCGCACGCAGCGCGTCGACGCGCGCGACCGCACCATCCGCGCCCGCATGCAATTGCCGGCCGAGCCGGTGCGCGTCGCGATCAACCCGGACAACGAAATCATCGACCGCAACCTGTCGAACAACCTGCTGCCGCGCCGCAAGGACTTCCAGATCGACTGGCCGAACAACGACTACTACCCCGAAGACGCGTACCAGGTGCGTCACCGGCCGGCGCTCTGGTACAACGACATCGACGGCGCCAAGATCGGCTACCACCTGTCGGGAAGCCTGCACAACTGGTCGCGGCGCGCGCGCCTCGGTCTGTACTACGGCGCGGTGTCCGAGAAGGTGGACTTCTCCGCCTCGTTCGAGCAGCCCAGGAAGTGGGTCGGCACCAACGCCACCATGCGCCTCGCGGGCTACAAGATGGAGGGGCGCGCGCAGGGGACCATCGAGTTCCGCTTCCTGAAGCGGGCGAAGCTCATAGAACCGCCCACCCACGATTTTCTGATCGGCTACGGCTATCACGAACTTCGCTATCCGGAGTACCTGACCAGCCCGGAGATCTACGACACGCTGCAGGCGGACACCGGACCGTACTTCGCGTACGCGGTGGACCCGCAGCTCGACGTGGCGGCGACGCGCTTCGAGGCCGGGATCCGGCTCGGGCGCGACTGGTTCGGCGGAGACTACGACTACGAGCGGCTCGAGCTGGCCGCCACCATCCACTCGCGCCCGGAGGTGGTGGGTGTCGACACGCGCCTGCGTTTCTTCGGCGGGTTCGGGGGCGGCGGGCTGCCGACGCAGCGCAAGTTCAACCTCGCCGGCGCGGGGCCGGTCAAAGCGGGCGAGCGCTTCTGGCTGCGCGCGCCGGGCGCGGTGCCGGAGGACCTCCACTACCTCGAGCCGGGGGACGGCAACCTGCGCGGTTACTTCGACGGGACCTTCGGGGTGAACAAGCTCCTCGCGTTCAACGGCGAGCTGGGCACGCGCGTGAGACTCTTCGGGTTGGAGAAGAAAGCGGTGAAGGTGCTGGGGACGCTCTCCTGGTACGCCTTCTACGACGCGGGCTGGATTCTCGACACGTCGAATCCGATCCTGTCGAGCGCGCGTGTGCAGGCGCTGGCCGACGGCGGCGCGCTCGACGCAAGACTGGCGGACGCCGGCGTGGGCATCCGCTCGAGCGTCGCGTGGCCGTTCTGGAACTTCACCTGGCGCTTGGACGTGCCGTTCTGGATCAGCAACCCCGAAGTGAACGCCGAGAGCGAAGAGGTGGACTTCCGCTACCTGTTCAGCCTGACCGCTTCCTTCTAGGCCACCGGCCTACGCCGCGGACGCGATGACGGCCGCGGCCGCCTCGTCCACCATCGCGTCGGTCAACTCGGCGTACATGGGCAGCGACACGATGCTCGCCACCACCTTCTCCGCCACCGGGAACGCGCCCTGCTTCAGGCCGAGGTGGGCGTACGCGGGTTGCAGGTGGAGCGGAATCGGGTAGTGTATCCCGGCGCCGACCCCCTTCTCCTTCAGGTGCGCGAGCGTGCGCTCGCGATCCGGCACACGAACCACGTACAGATGATAGACGTGGCGTCGCCCGGCTGCGGCGCGGATGGGAATCACCGGCGTACCGGCAAAGGCCTTGTCGTAGCGCGCGGCGTGGGCGCGGCGCGCCTCGGTCCACTCGTCCAGGTGGCGGAGCTTCACATCCAGCACGGCCGCCTGGATGGCGTCGAGCCGGTAGTTCCAGCCTTCGTAGAGGTGGTGGTACTTCTCGCGGCTGCCGTGATCGCCGAGGGCGCGCATCAGCGCGGCCGCGTCGGCGTCGTCGGTGGCGACGAGCCCGCCGTCGCCGAACGCGCCGAGGTTCTTGCCCGGATAGAAGCTGAACGCGGTCGCGTCCCCCAGCGTCTTCTTCCGGTCGCCGCCGATGTCGGCGCCGTGGGACTGCGCGGCGTCCGCGACCACGCGCAGGCCGCGGCGCTTCGCGATATCGCGCACCGCGTCCATGTCCGCGGGCTGGCCGTACAGGTGCACCGGGACGATGGCCTTCGTCCTGGGCGTGATCGCAGCCTCGATCTTCGCGGGGTCGATCAGCTGCGTCGCCTCGTCCACGTCGACCAGGACCGGGCGCGCCCCCGCGTGCGTGACGGCCTCGGTGGTGGCGATGAACGTGTTGCAGGCGGTGATGACCTCGTCGCCCCGCTTGATCCCGACTCCGAGCAGTGCGAGATGGAGCGCGGAGGTTCCGCTGCAACAGCCCACTCCGTGCTCCGCCCCGCTGTAGCGGGCGAAGTTCCGCTCGAAGCCACGGACGGCCTCGCCGCCGACGAAGTGGCAGCTCTCCACGACGCCGCCTATGGCCGCGTCGATCTCCGGT
>DASTOO010000291.1:0-2072 GCA_035762505.1 Candidatus Krumholzibacteriia bacterium | reverse complement strand
GCGGGCGTTCCGACGGCGATGAACACGACCTCCGCGCCGCGCACCGCGTCCGGCAGGTCCGTGGTGAAGAACAGGCGCTCGCTGGCGACGTTCCGCGCGACCACGTCCTTGAGGCCCGGCTCGTAGATGGGGATCTCGCCGCGCCCGAGCGCCTCGATGCGCGCGACGTCGATGTCGACGCACGTGACGGTGTGTCCGAAGTCCGCCAGACAGGCGCCGCTCACGAGGCCGACGTAGCCGGTTCCGATCATGCAGATTCTGCTCATGCGTCTTCCTTGTCCCAGTATTCCAGCAGCGAGGCCAGTGTTTCCGCGATGGGGCGCTTCGCGCTCCAGCCGGTGTGCGCCTGCATCTTGCCCGGATCGCCGCGCAGATCCGGCATGTCCACCGGGCGCAGGCGCGCGCTGTCGACCCGGATCGACACCTGCACGTTCGCGATGTCACACATCTGCCGCAGCATGTCGCCGATCCGGTAGGACTGGCCGGTGCACACGTTGTAGGTCTCGCCCGACCGCCCCTTCTTCAGGAGCACGACGTACGCGTCGCACACGTCGCGCACATCGAGAAAGTCCCGCTTCACGTCGAGGTTGCCCACCGCGATGGTCGCGCTGCGCGTGCCGCGTCGGATTCCAGCGACCTGGCGCGCGAAGCTGGACAGCACGAACGCGTCGCGCTGGCCGGGTCCGGTGTGGTTGAAGCTCCGCGTCATCACGGCGTCGACCTCGTACAGCTTCGCGAACATGCGGCCGTAGTGGTTCTGGATCGCCTTCGCGAGCGCGTACGGGCTCTCGGGGTTGGCCGGCGTCGATTCCACCAGCGGGAGCTGCGACGGATCCACCGTGCCGTACTCGTCCGCCGATCCCACCAGCAGCACGCGCCCGTGTAACCCGCGCCGGCGCAGCAGGTTCAGGATGTTCAGCGCGGGACGCGTGTTGTCCGCCAGGGTCTGTACGGGGTCGTCGAACGACTGCCGCACGCTGGCCTGCCCGGCGAGGTGGACGATGCACGCGGGCTCCGCCCGCCCCACCGCGTCCTCGACGAACGCGTCCTCGCACAGATCGCCGGTGACGCACTCCTTGCCGGCGAAGGCACCATCCGCCGCCGTGCGGTCCGCGCCCCACACCTCGTAGCCGGCGGCCGCCAGCCGCGCGACGAGCGCGCGCCCCACGAATCCGTTACAGCCTGTGACGAGGGCTTTGTCCATTGTTTCGTCCGGGCGACGCGGGTCCTGTCGGACTGTTGCTCCCTCACCGCGCGCGCCAGTATTCCAGCGTGTCGCGCAGGGTCTGCTCGAAGGGAATCTCCGGCTTCCAGCCGGTGTCGGCGCGGAATTTCGAGCAGTCTCCGAGGAGCAGCATCACGTCCGACGGACGCATGCGGTTCTTGTCGGCGCGCACTTCGATCTTCTCATTCGTCAGCGCCAGCAGCTGGTCCAGCATCTCGCGTATCGACCAGGACTTCTCCTGACAGATGTTGTACACCTCACCCGGCTTGCCCTTCTCGAGGGCGAGCCAGTACGCCTTGACCATGTCGCGCACGTCGGTGAAGTCGCGCTTCGCCTCCAGGTTGCCGACGTGCAGCACCGGCTTGCGCTCGCCGCGCTCGATGTCGACGATCTGCTTGGCGAAATCGCTCATCACGAATACCGGCGCCCGGCGCGGCCCCTCGTGATTGAAACCGCGCGTGCGCACGATGTCCATGCGGTAGCTCATGAAGTACTGGTAGCCGAGGAGATCTTGGCCCACCTTGCTCACCCCGTAGGGGGAGAGCGGGCGCAACGGGTTGGTCTCCTTGATCGGGACCTCGTCCGTGTGGACCATCCCGTATTCCTCACTCGAGCACGCGAGCTGGATCCGGCACTTGAGCCCGATCTTGCGGACCGCCTCGAATATGTTCAGCTGACCGATGACGTTGGTGATGAGGCTCTCGGAGGGCGCCTTCCACGAGGCGGGCACGAAGCTCTGCGCGGCGAGGTGGAAGATGTAATCCGGCCCGACGCCTTCGACGACGTCGCGCGTAGAGCTGGCGTCGCGGAGGTCGCACTCGTGGAGCGTGATACGGCCGCCCAGGTG
>DASTOO010000290.1:0-2953 GCA_035762505.1 Candidatus Krumholzibacteriia bacterium | reverse complement strand
CCACCCAGCTCACGGTCTCGATCTCGAAGCGGGATGTTCCTTCCCAGCCCCACGCCTGCACGGCGATCCCGAGCGACGACACCACGAGGAAGACGGTGGCCATGCGCTGGAAGAAGCACGCGGTGCAATCCGTCTTGTGGCACCGGTAGGCGACGAATCCCGAATAGCCGATCGCGATCAGGGACGTGACGGTGTCGAACAGGGGCAGGAAGTGGAAATGACCGTCGGCGGCCACGTGGATGAACCAGTCGGAGACGTATCCCAGGAAGAAGACCGCCGCGTAGATCGTCGCCGCGGCCGCGAGCCCCCGGTAGGCGCCCTGTTGGGTGCGCGAATCCAGATCAGCGAAGTTTGACGGATCGCTGGGATTGCTCCTTTCGTTTTCTGTTCGTACGTTGAAATCGGCGGCCACGCGGATCTCCTCCGGCAGGCACGGCCGGCCCCCGAGCCCGCCGCGCGAATCTGTGCAGAAGATATCACGTGGCGCGACCCCGGACAATAGCCCCGCGCCGGCGACGCGCGCTCAGTACGCGAGGCCGGCGTGGACGTAGATCCGCGTATCCTCTTCGCTTGCGGCGACGGACAGGCTGAGCGTGTTGTCCGGATTGAGGAGGGTGAGCCACAGGCCGCCGCCCGCCGCGGTGTGCCACTGCTGCGAGGACTCCCCCTCGAGGTAGACGCGGCCCGCGTCGCCGAAAGCGAACACCCCGACGCTTCCCGGGACGAAGATGTAGACGCGTGCCAGCGGAATGCGTAACTCCGTGCTCGCGAAAAGTGACGCGTCGCCCGCGAAGCGCTGCTGCGCGAACCCCCGCACCGTGGTGCCGCCGCCGATGTACGCGGCCTCGTGCCACGGATACGTTCCCCACACCTGCTTGCCGCCGGCCCGGAAGGCAAGCGTCGGCGTGATCCCGACCGGAATCGGCTGGTAGTACGTCGCGACGCCGTGCATCTCGCCGAAGGTGCTCTCGACCGCGCCGACCGGCGGGTAGACGGCGCCGTCGGCGTTGAGGTGGAACCCGCGGGTCGGCGTCGTGTCGGAATCGCGCGTGTCGATCTCGAAGCCCGCGCCGGCGCCGACCTGGAAGAAGTCCTCCGTGCCGTAGGGCCGCACGGTGGCGATGAAGCGGTTCTCGTTGAGATCGGTCTTGGTATAGGTCGCGCTCGCACGCACCGTCGCGGTGACGAGCCGGCCCACCGGCGTCACGAGCGACGGTTCGACGACGTACTCGGTGTGCTTCACCTTGAAGAAGTCCTCGTCGTCCGCCGCCTCCGTCTCGTTTCCGTATCCGTAGAAGTGCAGGAAGTCGAGGCCGGAGGCGCGTGCGTAGAACTCCGTGCGCACCTGCGAGTTCTCGCGGCGGAACTTGCCGCGGTAGTCCGCGCCGAAGGCGCCGGCGCGGGTGGCGTAGCCGAGCCGCAACGTCTGTTCGTCGGCCCACGGATCCTTGCGGAATCCGTAGCCTTCGGACTGCACGCTCGCGAGGAACAGGACGCCCAGGTCGCTGTTGCCGCCGATCCACGGTATGAAGATGTTGCGACGTCCCCAGTCGCGCGGCGGAATCCACTCGGCCTTCTCGCGCTCGGGTGGCGTGTAGGGGCGGGAGTCGAGCTTCGTGCCGCGCCCGTCCGGCATCCGGTTGTCGCCGCTCGCGTCCGACACACGCAATCCCGTTCCCGCGCTCTGGTAGAGATCATCGCCGTCCCCGCCGATCGCACGCACGGTGATCGCCCCCGGTTGACCCGTCGCGATCAGGCTGTCGTTGCCGCCGCCGAGATAGATGCGAATCTCGTCGGTTTCGTCCGGGTGGAAGACGCGCCGGTAGTACGGCGTTGCCTCGCCGGCGCGCACCAGCGCGACGGTGACATGGACATCGCCGTTGTCCCTGCGCGACACCTTCACCACCTCCGGCTCGTCGCTGGCGCGGATGTCGACGTCGCGCGCGAGGAAACGGTAGAAGCGGTCCGCGATTTCGGGCAGCGCGTCGCGACGGCGGCGGAGCGCCTGCTCGATCGCCGCGCCCTCGAGGGCGCGATATGCCCCGGGGAGGCGCGCCACCGCGGCCGCGATGACGTCGTCGGTAATGCGGGACCTCAACTCCGACGCCACCTCGTCCCACACCGGCTTCTCGAGATCAACCAGGATGCGGCGGTCGCCGTCGCGGCCGTTCCAGGTGAGGCCCTCGATCCCGGGATACTCTTCGCCGAAGCTCACGAACTGCGGCAGGTGCTGGCGGCCCGCGGCGGGGATCAGTCCTTCGAATCGGACGAACGCCTGGTCGCGATCCTCGGGAATCGGCAGCCAGTGGTCGTGTCCAGGGAGCCGCGCCCAGCGCCACTGCCCGCGATGGCGGTCCCAGTCGCCGATCAGGATGTCGACCAGCCGCGCGGTGAGAAACGCGCGCGAGTCCGGGCGCGTCGTGGGGCTTTCGTCCATGCGCCGCCACAGCTCCGCGCCGTCGATGATCTCCGCCGCGCCGTGGAATCCGGGGTTCCCGTCGCCCGCGGCCTGCGGGAACTCCTCAATGGTACCCAACACGCCCGCGAAGAGCGGCCGGAACTCCCCGAGCAGCGAGTCGTCCGGCATCACCGCGAGGACCGGCGCCGAGTGCAGCACGCCGGCGGCTTCCAGGAGCGGCGGAACGGCGACGGCGCCGCCCGGGAAACTCGACGCGATCTGGTCCTGCAGCATCCGGTCCACGATTGTACCGTGGAACTCGGGCGGAAGAATCTCGGTGGGATCCTTGTCGAGACCACGGAAGGTGTAATCGCGGCCGTCGGCCCCCTTCAGCGCAAGGCCGAGCGTCTGCTGGCCGCCGACGCGCCGTACCGCGCGCAGGCCGCCGGCAAACGCGCGCAGGTCCAGTTCTCCGACCTCGATGGGCGCGGTCCACAGGCTCCGGTAGTCGGCGCCGAGCAGAAAGCGGTGAAAGCCGCCGGCCCGGTAGTGCTC
>DASTOO010000289.1:0-2078 GCA_035762505.1 Candidatus Krumholzibacteriia bacterium | reverse complement strand
ATCTTCCACAGGCGGCGCTCCCGCTCGAAGTACAGGTGACGCCCCGCCCAGCGCGGGTTGGCGCCGCCGGCGAGCGTGACCTGCCAGCGCTGACCGGGCCGGCCGAAGGGGATGGCGTAGATGTTGCCGCGGCCTTCGGTGGCCTCGTACGCCATCCAGCGGCCGTCCGGCGAGAAGGAGACGCGGTAGAGGCCGGTCGTGCCGCCGAGCGACTGCGGCAGGGAGTGATCCCGCAGCGGATCCGGAGCGCCCTCCACCAGCGGCACCGCGCGCAGGCGTCCCTGGTTTCCGGAGCCCAGCTCGTGGCAGAGCAGGTAGCGGCCGTCGCGCGACCACCCCGCGTTGAACAGGTCCGTGCCCGTTTCGATGACGCGCGTCTCCGCGGCGCTGCCGTCGATCGCCTTGATATAGGGCCCGAAGGTCGTCCCGCGCCGCGCGGTGAACGCCACCCGCGTGCCGTCGGGCGACCAGTGGGCGTTGTTGTCGTGTCCCGGATCGAACGTGAGTCGCGTGCGGGCGCCGCGCTGCAGGTCGATCTGCCACAGATCCGAGGTGCCGCCGATGTCGTTGAAGATGCCGACGAGCACCGAGTTCCCGTCCGGCGCCAGGTTGATTCCCACGTCATACGACCCGGCTTCGCTGATCTCCCGGGACTCGCGTCCGGAACCGTCGAGCAGCAGCAGGTGGCCGGGTGACTCAGTTCCACCGCGCGCGTACACCAGTACCCCGGCCGGCGAGACGTCGAACACACCGCGCGCGGCCCCGGAAAGGATCTGCACCCCCTCCGCGAGCTTCACGGGATTCCCGCTGAACAGGAACGTATTCGGATTGAAGGGCTGCGCGATCAGCGCGCCCTCCCGCACGAAGAACAGGTACCCGTCCAGGTAGAGCGCGTCGGACTCGGTGGCGAACAGATCCTGCGACACGGTTCCGTCCAGCGATCCCACCCGGAGCACGTGTCCGCCGCGGTCGTTGGACGAGAAGTGGCGCACGACGT
Organism: Candidatus Krumholzibacteriia bacterium; assembly: GCA_035762505.1. Classification (GTDB taxonomy): domain Bacteria; phylum Krumholzibacteriota; class Krumholzibacteriia; order WVZY01; family JAKEHA01; genus JAKEHA01. The sequence goes on along the minus strand of DASTOO010000289.1, from coordinate 1,081 downwards.
AGAGGAAGTGCTCGCCGTCGGGGAGCAGGCGCGGGAAGCGGTGCGACGATTCGTTGCTGAGCGAGTCCAGCCGTGTAACGGCCTCGGACGGGCCGCCGTCCGCGCTGACGCGGTGAATCGGCGTGGTGTAGCTGGGCGCGAAAAGGATCGTCCCGTCCGCCCGCCAGGAGCCCCCTTTGCCGACCTCCGCGTCGCACAGCGTCACCGGCACGCCGCCGCTAAGATCGACGCGCCTTAGTTTCCCCTGAGCGAAGAAGCCGATCTGGCGGCTGTCCGGCGACCAGAAGGGATATCCGGCGTCGTCGGTGCCGGCGAAGACGCGAACCTCGTCGCGCGCGAGTTCGCGGACCGCGAGCTGTACGCCCGCGGGTGTGATCACGGCGAAGGCGACGTAACGACCGTCCGGGGAGATGGCAGGAGGACCGGGGTGCGCGCCGAAGAGGCTGAGCGGCGTTTCCGCGGGCACGTTGATGGTGGCGTTCACCAGCGGCGTGTCGCCGGTCGGCGCGCGACGCGCCGTCAGCGCCCACACCGTGGTGCACAACGCGACCAGCGCCGGGAGCGCCCAAATCGCCTTCGAGCGCATGCGCGACTGCGTCACCGCCGCCGGCGCGGGCTCGCCGGTTTCGCCGCGCGCCACGGCGTCCAGCACGATGCGCGCCTCGCCGATGTCGCGCAGGCGCTGCTTCGGGTCCTTGTCGAGGCAGCGGCGCAGGAGTGTGCGGATCGCCGGGGGCGTTTCTTTCGGCAGCGCGCTCCAGTCCGGGTCCGCGCGCAGCACGGCGGCGAGCGTGTCGCTCACCGTTTCGCCGCCGAAGGCGGAACGGCCGGTGAGCATCTCATAGAGCACGCAACCGAAGGCGAAGATGTCGGCGCGCCGGTCCACGCGCTTGCCGCGCGCCTGCTCGGGACTCATGTAGGCCGCGGTGCCGAGGATGACGCCAGCCGCGGTCGGCGAACTGGCGAGGAGCGTCGGGGACTGGGAGAGACCGGACGACGGGACGTCTCCCTCGACCGCTTTGGCGAGCCCGAAGTCCAGGACTTTGACCTCACCGTCGGGTGTCACCACGACGTTGGCGGG
>DASTOO010000288.1:0-9753 GCA_035762505.1 Candidatus Krumholzibacteriia bacterium | reverse complement strand
ACGGCCCCCTTCACGGGGGATTTCCGGAAGACGATCGACTACCTGGGCACACCCGCCGCGCAGCACGAATGGCTGCCCTGGGTATGGTACCAGGCGCCGGGAGACAGCGGCCGCTCATGGACCACGCCGCCGCAGGAGTTCGGAACGTACGTGTTCGCGATCCGCGCCAAGGACGAAGCGGGCGCCATCACGCCGGTTCTGGACGAGCTGTCGAATGTGCGCCGCGTGCGCGTGTCGCGCCGGACCGCCGGCCCCCTGTTCACCGTCAGGAACGCGTACATGGGCCAGGTCATCACCAGTTCCTGCAACAGCCCGATCACCATCCTCGATCTCCCGGCCGGAATACCGATCGACTTCACCCTGACGGCCAGGGCGGACCACTACGGCGGCACCGTCTCGGGCTACCGGTACGGCTGGGACATCGTGGACCTCGAGGATCCCGAACAATGGGACACGGACTTCACGCCGTTCATCAGCGCGGAGGCGAGGACCGCGCCGCGCCGCTTCTTCTTCGGCACCCACACGCTCACGACCGAGGTGATCGACAACTCCGGCTTCTGCAGCCGGGTGGAGGTGAAGGTCAACATCGTGCAGTTCACCCTGGAGCGCGAGCTGCTCCTCGTGGACGACTTCAAGGCCGACGAGAGCACTCAGGCCGGCTGGAGCAACCCGCTGGGGAAAGGCTCGCTGCCCAATGACGCGGAGCACGACGCATTCTGGCTGCAGATGCTATCGAACGTGGCGGGGTTCGATGCAACCCGTGACGTTCTGGTGGCGGCGCCGGGCGGCTCCATTCCTCTCGCCACCATTGCGCGCTACAAGTCGATCATCTGGAGCAGCTACGGCGACGTCGGCACGCCCAACGGCGGAGCGTTCCCGTTGCTGTACACGTTCATTCAGCACCGCGCCAAGAACCCGGAGTCCACGTCGAGCAGCGGCAAGGTGACCCCCAACCTGCTCGCTCTGGCGATGGCCGCCGGCAGCCATGTGCTCATCACGGGCGCGCAGCCCGTCCAGAATGTGGTGAACCGCCAGTTCGCCTCCAACGTGCGCTACCCGCTCATCTTCCGGTACGAGTTGGAGGGACAGCAGACCGTGGCGCCCGATCAGAACCTCCCGATCGGCGACGAATCGTTCGCCTACCGCGAGCTGTGCCTGGAGACGATCGACTTCGCGCTGACCACGAATCAGCGCCGCCGCAGCGGCGACCGCTACTGCCCCGTCACCCTGCTGCGGCGCCCGAACGCCACGTCGCTGCGCGACGACACGATGCGCGAGGCAATACCGATCGACCCCGCGTTCCCGCTGCTGACACTGCGCGTGGAGGCGGCGGGTGCGGGTGCGTTCTTCGAGGAATCCCTGCGCGGCCTGGACGTCGAGGTCTACAATCCGCAGTATTTCGCCGCCGCCTGCGCATTCGTGCCGCCGGGCTACCGCACGTGCTTCCAGCCGATCTACGGGGTGGGCTGCCGGGACACGGGAGAGCTCACGTACGGCCAGCCGGTCGCTTTCTGGACCAGTGCCCTCGCCGATCGCATCGCCGAAGTCCCCGGTGCGGTCGCCGCCCGCAGCGCCGTGTTCGGGTTCGCACCGGTGTTCTTCGATCCGTTGGAAGTAAAGCCAGCCATCGAGCACATCATGTTCGACGAATGGAAGCTCCCCCGCAGGTCGACCGTGGTTACGAACCTCCCCGATGCCGGTGACACCGGCGTGCTCGCCCGATAGGCTGCGGCGGGTGCGGCCTCTCGCTGCGGTTTACCTGGACGACTATGGCAGCAAGCACGAAGCGGGGCCGGTGAACCGGCCCCGCTTCGCGTGAAAGATGGTCGGGGCGACTGGATTTGAACCAGCGACCACTTGCACCCCATGCAAGTGCGCTACCGGACTGCGCCACGCCCCGACCGGAAGGCTTGTATCAGGCTAACAGAAGGAACCCCGCGCGTTCAAGCGCTCTTGCCGGTGCGCTCGTCCGGCGCGTCCTCCAGCAGGGCGCGGATCTCCTCCAGCTCCTTGCGGATGGTCAGGAGGACGTGACGAGCCTGCGGGTCGCTGAACGGGATCTGCATCTGCTTGATGATCGGATCCGGGTTGCCGAAGCTCTCCTGGAGTTTCTTACGCGCGCCGTTGATCGTGAACTTCTCCTTGTAGAGAAGGTCGCGGATCGCGAGGACGGCCTTGATGTCGCGTGGGCGGTAGCTACGGTTTCCCGCCCGGTTCTTCTTGGGACGCAGGCTCGGGAACTCGGTTTCCCAGTACCGCAGCACGTGGGCCTTCACACCGGTGACCTCGCTCACTTCACCGATCGTGTAGTACATCTTGCCGGTGGTGGTCTTGTACCTCATTCACGTCCTCCGTTCGCACTGTCAGCGGATGAGCGGCGCGTTTCCGAGCGCGGTGGTCGCGTCATCAGCATCTGTACGGCTTCCCGCGGTTCGTGGCCTTCGAACAGCACCTCGTGGACCATCTCGATGATAGGCAGCTCGACTCCGTGATGCCTTCCCATCGCGACGGCCGCCCGCGTGGTCCGAACGCCCTCCGCAACCATGACCATGCCGGAGAGAGCCTCCTCCAGCGTCCTGCCGCGGCCGATCGCCTCCCCGACGCGCCGGTTGCGGCTGTGACGGCTCAGACAGGTAACCACGAGGTCGCCCACACCGGCAAGGCCCGAAAAGGTCTCCGCCGAAGCCCCCATCGCCACCCCGAGCCGGGTGATCTCCGCGAGCCCGCGCGTCACAAGCGCCGCCTTGGTGTTGTCACCGCAGCCGAGTCCGTCGAGGATTCCCGCGGCGATGGCGATCGAGTTCTTGAGCCCGGTGGCCAGCTCCACGCCCGCCACGTCCGGGTTGGTGTAGACGCGCAGGTACGGCCGCACGAAGGCCTCCTGCACCGCCTCGCGCGCGCGCGCGCCCGTCCCCGCCGCCACGATGGACGTAGGAACCTGGCGGCTGACTTCTTCGGCGTGACTAGGGCCCGCGAGCGATGCGATGCGCTCCGGGTCGACTCCCAGCTCGGCGGCGAGGACTTCGCTCATGCGCGCGCCCGTGCCCTCTTCGAAGCCCTTGCTCGCCGTGACGACGACGGCCTCCGCCCGCAGGCGGCCCGACGCCCGGACGGCCCGGGCCGTATCGCGGGCGACGTGCGACGGCGTCACGAAGACGATCAGCGCCGCCCCCGCGACCGCGTCCTCCAGGCGATGGGTGATCACCACCTCGGGCGGGATGCGCACACCCGGCAGGAACGTTCCATTCTCGCGCGTCGCCCCCATTTCCGCCGCGCGCGCTTCGCGCCGGTCCCACAGAACCACCTCGTGCCCGTTCTCAGCGAGAACGATGGCCAGGGTCGTCCCCCAGCTCCCCGCACCCAGCACCGCCGCTCTCACGAGCCACCTTCCCGGCGGCGCGCGAGCGCGGGCTCGGTGCCGGCCGCGAGGCGGCGGATGTTCCCGCGGTGCTTCACCACGACCGTGACCATGACGGCGACCGTGACCCACAGCACGGAGTCGTGCCGCGCGCTGAGCCCCGCGCGCGCCGTCAGGAACACCGCCAACGGCAGCGCCACCGCGGCCGAGAGGCTCGCGAGGGACACGATGCGCCGCGCGGCGAACACGACCATGAACACGGCGAGGGCGCATGCGAAGGCCAGCGGCGCGAGCCCGGCGAAGGCCCCGGCCGACGTCGCGATCCCCTTGCCGCCCGAGAAACCGAGATAGGGAGAGAAGAGATGTCCCAGGATCGCCCCCGCCGTCGCGGCCAGGGCGTGCAGCGGTTCCGCCCCGGGGGAATCGAAGCGCGCCGCGAACAGCACCGGCGCGAGCCCCTTTGCTATATCGAGAACGAGCACCGTCAGAGCGATGCGCCCGCCGAGGATGCGGTACGTGTTCGACGCGCCGAGATTGCCGCTCCCGTGCTCGCGCAGGTCGATGCCGCGCGAGAGCCTCCCCGCGATGTAGCTGAACGGAATTCCGCCGATGACGTAGGCGCCGAGTCCGGCCAGCCCGATGGCGATCACGTCGACACCTTCTTCGTGCGGCCCTTCATGCGCGCGCGCCGCGTGGGCCTCGCCTTCAACCCCTCCTTGCGGGGGTTCCTGCGCTCCGTGAGCTCGAGACGGATGACGCTCCCCTCGAAGCCGAACGTCTCGCGCAGCTGGTTGTTCAGGTAGCGCAGGTAGTAGCGTCCGAAGTGCGCCGCGCGGTTCACGAACAGCGTAAAGGTCGGCGGCGCCACGTCGACCTGCGTCCCGTAGAAAACCTTCCCGTTGCCGCCGCCGTGGAACGGCGGCGGACTCTTCTGCACCACGCGGGTGAGGAACCGGTTCAGCTCCGACGTCGCGATGCGCCGTTCCCGGTCTTCCTTGACGCGCCACGCCGTCTCCAGCACCTTCGCGACGCGCTGGTTGTCCTTCACCGAGACGAACATGACGGGCGCGTAGTTCAGGAATCCGCAGCGACGCCGGAACTCCTTCTCCATCTCGGCCGCGGTGAGGGTCTTCTTCGCCACGAGGTCCCACTTGTTGAAACAGACCACCACGCCGCGCGCGGCGGTGTGCGGGTAGCTCGCCACCTTGATGTCCTGGTTCGATATCACGCGGGAGGCATCCAGCATCACCACGGCGACGTCGCAACGCTCGATCGCGTCCAGGCTCTTCATCGTGCTCAATACGTCCAGATCCTCCGACGTCTTCGCCTTGCGGCGGATGCCCGCGGTGTCGATCAGGGTCACGCGGCGTTTATGCCACAGGACCGACGCGTCGATGCTGTCGCGCGTCGTCCCCGGCCGTGCGTCGACGATCTGGGTCTCCTCGCCGAGAATGGCGTTCACCAGGCTCGACTTCCCGACGTTGGGAACGCCCACGATCGCCAGGCGCAGGTCGGTGTTTATCTCGCGCTGGGCGGAGCGCGGCAGGAGCTTCACGATGTCGTCCAGCAGGTCGCCGGTGCCGTCGCCGTGCAGCGCGCTCACTTCGTACACGGTGTCGAAACCGAGACGGTGAAACTCCGCCGCGTCGCGCTTCCTCGCCTGACGCTCGGCCTTGTTGGCCACGAGCAGCACGGGCAGGCTGGTGTCGCGGACGCGCTTCGCCACGTCGAAATCCGAAGGGATCAGGCCCGCCTCGGCGTCCACCACGAACAGGATCACGTCGGCCTCGCGCGCCTCTTTCAGGGCGATGGCCTCGACGCGGTCCACCAGCGGGTCGTCGATCCCGGAGAACAGGCCTCCGGTGTCGATCAGCTCGAACGACGCGCCCGTCCACTCCGCGACTCCGCGCTGCACGTCGCGCGTGACGCCCGGCGTGGCGTGCACGATCGCGCGCCGCGCCACGGTGAGGCGGTTGAAGAGGGTCGACTTCCCCACGTTGGGGCGTCCGACGATGGCGACCGTCGCGGGGCGCTTCATGACCGCGCCGACCCCGAGGCGGCGTGGTCGCACAGCGCCTGCACGAGCGACTCGGCCGGCGCGACCACGGCGGCGCCGATGGCGCGCGCCATGTCGTCCGGCGACATCTCGTCGATGGTCACGTCTTCGTAGTTGAGGCAGTTGGGCGGGACGAACGTCGTCTTGGGGGCGCCCGCGGCGAGAACGGCGCGCACGATGTCGGCGCCGACCAGGAGGCCGGAGCAGGTGACTCCCTCCCCGAAGAAGTCGTTCGTGACCGTGACCAGCTCCGGCAGAACGCGCATGCCGCGCTCGCGCAGGAGCGGAAACACGTAGCGCTCGAAGACGCGCGTCGCCAGCGAACCGGTGGCGATGCGGATCATGCCCGCGTCCGCAGGAAGATCACACCCGGCGAGGTCGGCCTCGATCTCCGCGAGGAAATGCCGGATCGATCCCACGCCGTTGTCCAGCTGTGGAAATCCCTCGTATGCGTTCGGCGCGGGCACGTCGCGTGCGGCGCCGACGTACCATTCGTCGCTGGCGAAGACGAAACGGCTGCCCCGCGCGGCGAGGAAGCGCTCACGGTACGGCTCCACCAGGTCGATCACGGCGCCCATCTCGTCGTCGCGGAAGGAGCGGATGCTGGACAGTCCGGCGCGGTGTTTCGTCAGGCCCACCGGCACCACGGCGAGGCTTGCGATGTTGGGATGGATCGCCTCGAGGGTCGTCATGGTCTCGCGCAGGTAGTCGCCGTCGTTCTTGCCCGGCACGATCACGGCCTGGGTGTGCACCGTGATGCCGCCCTCGGCCAGCGTACGCAGGGTCTCGGTGATGCGCCGCCGCATAGGGCGGCCGAAGATGAAGCGCCGCATTCCCTCCTCCACCACGTGCACCGATACCCACTGCGGCGAATTGTGCTGCTCGATGATGCGGGCGAGCTCGCCGTCGGTGACGTCGTTCATCGTGGTGAAGTTCCCGTACAGGAAGCTCAGGCGGAAATCCTCGTCCTTGACGTAGAGCGTGTCACGCTTCCCTGCGGGCATCTGGTCGACGAAACAGAACGGGCACTTGCACCGGCAACGTCGGAAGTCCATCGCTTCGAACCAGATCTCCAGCCCGGCCACGGCGGCGGTGGGGAGTGTCACGTTCTCCACGCGCCCGTCCTTGCGCTCGACGCGGATCGTCACGGTCTTGCCGCGCGAAGTATGGAAGTGGAAGTCGATCTGGTCCGCGGTCGGCTTGCCGGCCACTTCCAGAATACGGTCGCCCACCGCCAGAACGTCGGGCGCCAGCCCGAAGTCCGCGGGGTCCTTCATCGCAATGATTGCAAGCGCCCTATCGGCCATTCTTTTCCTTCAGCGCGCGCACGCGCTCGAGCACCGCGATGGCGTCGCTCCCCGACACCGGCGCGGGATCGTTCATCGCGGCGCGAAAACCGCCGGGCATCACTTCGTCGGCACGGCCGGGGAGTCCCGCGTCCGCGAGCACGCGTCCCACGAACGCGTACAGAGCCGCGCGCGTGACCGGCTCCTCGGCGCGGGCGTCGCCGTCGGGGAGCGCCGGCATCCACCCCTCCTCCTCCGCCATCTCGATGGGTGTGGGCCCGTTCGGGTCGAGCGGCTTTCCGTCGCCGAGCACCCGCACCGCCGCGCCCGCCAGTTCGCCCCGCGTGATGGTCTCCAGGATGTGGAGCCCCTCCGGCGCCCCTTCATGGAAGCGCTGGAGCACCTCCAGGTAGTCCACGCACGGCCCCTGGTCCCCGTACTGCACGCCCAGCGTGAAGGCGTCGATCGCGGCGTCGGTTTGCCCCAGGGCCATGCGCGAGCGCCCCAGGTACGTATACGCCTCGCGCCGGGTGGCGTCGTCGGCCGCGTTGCGCGCGACGTCTTCCAACGCCCCGGCCGCCGAACGGTAGTCGCCCGAGACGTAGAGTGCCACGGCGCGGTCCAGCCCGGATCGCGAGTCCAGCGTTGCGGCCGGCGAACACGCCGCCAGCGCCGCCGCCAGGATGATCATCCAACGAATCCGGAAATTGCCGCGGATGGGATTCATCGGGGAAGATGGAATGGAGCGGGCAACGGGGCTCGAACCCGCGACCTTCAGCTTGGGAAGCTGATACTCTACCAACTGAGTTATGCCCGCCCCCCTAACAGATTGGGATGTAATCATCTTAGGCCAACAGTGTCAAGTTGTTATTGAGGCCCGCCGGAGCCGCCTGCCGCCGTCAGAAAAGCCGTGACGAGGTCACGCGCCCGCCGCTCCGGGTCGCCGCGGGTCACGTCGATCCAGACCGCGTCGCGCTCGCTGCGGAAGAACGTCTCCTGCCGCTTGGCGTACTGGCGCGTCTGCGTGATCACCTCGTCGAGCCGTGTCGCCGGGTCTTCCCCGGCCGCGATGGCCGCGGCCAGCTCCGCGTAACCGAGACTCTGCATGGCGGGCGCGTCGCGGCGGACACCCCGCTCGAGCAACCGCGCCACCTCGGCCGGCCAGCCCGCCGCGAACAACGCGCGTGTGCGCGCCTCGATCCGCGCACGGAGATCCGCGCGGGGCATGGTCAGGACCAGCTTCAGGCAGAGCGGCGCGTCCGGGGCGGGCGCGGCGCGCCGGAGCGACTCACTCGCCGGCCGGCCGGTGAAAGCGATGATCTCGAGGGCGCGCACAATACGCACGCGGTCGTTCTTTGACAACGCCGCGGCGCGCTCCGGGTCGCGCACCCGCAACTCGTCGTGGAGTTCTCCCGTGGCGCGCCCGCCGAAGCCCGCCCGGATGCGCTCCTGCTCCGCGCGCGGAATCGCCACGGGGCCCAGCCCATGAAACAGCGCCCGAAAGTAGAGCCCCGTCCCACCCACCAGGAACGGAACACCTCCCCGCGCCGCGATGGCGCGAGCAAGCGCACCAGCGTCGGCCGCGTGCCGTCCGGCGCTCGATGCGCTCCCCGGGTCGAGCGTGTCGATGAGATGGTGTGGAACGCGGGAGCGCTCCGCGGCCGTCGGCTTCGCGGTGCCGATGTCGAAACCGCGGTAGACCTGCCTCGAATCCATCGAGATGATCTCGCCGCGCAATGCCGGCGCGAGCGCCAGAGCCAACGAGCTCTTGCCCGTGGCGGTGGCTCCCATCACGGCGACACAGCGGACCACGGCGCTCATGTCAGGCACCTCTGCTTCGGCGAAGCGCGGACTGCGCTAGCGTCGGTGAAACCATCTCTCGATCTCGTCGAGCGAGAGGCGATGGATGGTCGGGCGCCCGTGCGGGCACGAGTAGGGATTCTCGACGGCGAAGAGCTGATCGGCGAGGAGCTTCATCTCTTCCAGCGAGAGCCGCTGTCCGGCTTTGATCGCGCTCCGGCACGCGAAGCTGGCCACCAGCTTCTCGGTATGCGTGTCGCCGGGCGCGCGCTCGGCCAGGATGTCGTCGAAGATCTGCAGGAGCAGGCGCCCGTCCGCCCAGTTGCGGATGCCCTGCGGATAGCCGCGCACCAGGATGCTGGTCCCGCCGAACGGCTCCAGCGTGAATCCGAGCTTCTGAAAAATGTCCCGCGAAGCGCGGAACACCTCCAGCTCGCGCAGCGAGAGATCGATCGGAATGCTGAAGAGAATCTGCTGCGACGGCGACGCCGCGTCCTCGAGCAGGCGCATGCCCCGGTCGAAGATGATGCGTTCGTGCGCGGCGTGCTGGTCGATCACCACGATGCCGCCGCGCACCTGGATGAAGATGAAGGTGTGGTTGAACTGCCAGTAGAGGGAGTCATCGGCCGGCGCGACGCGGGCCACTTCCTCCATGCCCGCCTCGCGTCGCGGAAACGACAGCGCCGGCGGCGTCCCGGACGTCGCGGCGGCGGCTCCCGGCTTCCGGGAGAGGTAGTCCTCGAACGCGTCGCGGATGCGCGCGCCGCCGTCGACTGCGGCGTGCGGATCGCCGGGGCCCGCGGCCGCGCGCGGCCACGCCGGCCGCTCCGCCGTGAACGACGCCCCCGCCTCGCGGGCGGGGCTGGCGCTCACCGCCATCGCGGGTTCGCTGCGCGCCGAGAGCGCCGACTTGATGGCGTTGCGCACCGTCCCGAAGACGACGCGCTCGTTGCGCACCCGCACCTCGAGCTTGCTGGGGTGGACGTTCACATCCACCTCGTCCGGCGGCATCGCCACGGACAGCACCACCACGGGATAGCGCTTGTACGGAATGACATTCCGGTTCGCGTCCTGCACGGCGTGCACGAGGGTGCGCTCCCGCACCGCGCGGTTGTTGACGAAGAAGAACTGGCTGAAGCGGTTCCCGCGCGTGTGCGACGGCAGGCTCACGAAGCCGGTGACGCGCATCGGGCCGGACTGCGCGTCGATGTCCACCATGTGCCGCATCACGTCCGCACCCAGCACCGCCGCCA
>DASTOO010000287.1:0-3324 GCA_035762505.1 Candidatus Krumholzibacteriia bacterium | reverse complement strand
GCCGCCACCCGGACCGCCCGGCATCCCGCCGCCGCCGAATCCGCCGCCACCCGCGCCGCCGCGCATGGAAGGGATGCGGCTCTTGTTGCCCTGCTGCATGGCCTCCTCGCGCCGCTTCTCCATGATCTCCCTGGGGTCGTCAGACAGATCCTTGTTGAGAATCCACGTACCGGAAATGTCGACGCTCGTCCCGGGCTCCTCGCCACTCGCGCCGGTTGTTACCAAGATCGCGCCCGCCAGCGCGGCGGCCGCCACGAATTTCTGCATTCGATACATCGACAAAGACCTCCTGCTGCCAGGTATGACCGGGGGCGAGGTGGGGTCGCCCCCGGGCTGCACGTTGTTAGCTGCGCGGCTCGCGCGGGCGGAGCCTGCGCAGAATCTCGAGGCGTTCGGACTGCTCCGCGGTGAGAATACCGGAGAGCGTTCGACTCATGGCGTCGTGATGCTCCCTGAATGCCGCGTGCGCCTCCTCGCGCGTCACGCTGCCGTCGCGCACCGATTCGAGCGTGGCGCGGCGTTCCGGCTCCGACGCCGCGATCGCCGCCCTCACGGCGGAGCGCTGCTCGTCGCTCAGCCCGAGGACGGCTGCGAGCCAGTCCACGCGGGCGTCCGCCCGCTCGTCCAGGTGCTCGAGACGACGGGCGATCATCTTCTCCATGTGCTCCGCACCGATCTCGCCATGCTTCGCGCTGAAGGCCTCCCGCGCCTCCTTCATGTGCGCGTCGCGGAAATCCCCTAGAAACGCAACGAGGTCGGCCAGTTGATCGTTGTCGAGGGACGGAGCCACCGCGGCGACGAACTCCATGCCCGCGCGATGCGCGCGGAACGGTCCGTCCGACCCTGCGGCGTCGGCGCGCTCCTGCCACTCTCCGAGAGCCGCCGCCACGAGCGCGGCATCGTCCTCGTCCAACCTGACGGCCTGCGCAAGCTGCGTCATGCCCGGAACGGGTGGTGTCGCTTCACCGGACGCCTCGCGCGCGGCGACGGGCTCCCCGGAGTCACAGCCCGCGAGCCCCATCGCGCCGAGCGCCAACATCGCGACCGTGACATATGCGTTGATTCGATCTCCCATGCGAACGTCTCCTGTGTGAGTGTGTGCGTGTCACCGGATTGGACAACGGCCGGGTTCGTCTTCTTGCAGACTATTCTTCCGGCTCCTCCCGGGGCGCCTCGAAGTGCCAGGGCACGGACGCGGGCATGCGATGCCCGCGCAGGCGCATCAGGGCCGACATGAGATGCTGGCGCTCCTCGGGCGTCAGGTTCTCGCCCGCTTCGATCATGCGGCTCGTCGCACGCCGCGCGATCTCCAGGCGGTTGTCGGAGATCTGTTGCAGCAGGGAGTCGATGTGCGCGCGCCGCATCGGGTCCTCACCCATCGCCGCGATCGCGCTGTCCTCGAGCGCGCGGGTCGCCTCGATGAGATCGCGCGTGTCCTCGTGGAACTCCCGCATCGACCGGATCAGCGCCATGCGCTTCTCGCGATCGAGGCCGGCGAGCGGGCGTTCGCGCATGTGCCACTCGACGGGCCCGCGCGGATGGCGCGCCTGTACCACGAGGAAGGCCGCGATGGCGGCGATATTCATGACGATCAGGAGCACGAGTGCCCCCACCAGAACCCTGATCTTCATCGTTGTTCACCGTCCGTCCGCTCCCACTGCCGCCAGTCTTCGGCGAAGCCCGTCTGCGACCACGCGGCCCAGAAATCGCCGACGCCGTCGTCGCTCACGGCGACTTCCGCGACGCCTCCCCCCGACAGCGACCTGCCCGCGGTGTAACCAATCCACCCGCCGGCGGCGATAGCCACCACGAGCACGGCGGCCGCCAGGGGCACGGGCACCAGCCGGCGCGGCCGCGGCGGGATGGGCTGCACGTTCGCCAGCGCGCGGATGCGCCGGGGCAGGTGCGGGTCCGGCTCCAGCGACGGGCCCGGCCCCGCCTCTCGCAGCAGGCGCGCGAGCTTTTCTTCGTCGTTTCGTTCCATGCTCTCTCCGTGGGGTTCAGGGGTTCACAGTTCATCCAGCAACGGCCCGAGCGTCCTGACGAGCTGCTTGCGGGCCCGGTGAATGCGCGACTCGACGGCGGACAGCGAGATCTGCATCGTCTCGGCCACCTGCTGGTAGCTCATTTCTTCGTAGTGATGGAGCACCAGCGGGATGCGGTATTTGGGATCCAGGGCCTGGATCGCCTGCCACACGCGGCGCGCGCGTTCGCCGGTCTCCAGCGCGTGGTCCGCCCCGGGTTCCGGCGCGCGGTCGAAATCCGGGGAGACTTCGTCCGCGCGCAGCACGTCGCCGATCGGCCGGTCGAGAATGCGCAGCCAGCGCACGCGCCGCTCGCGGCGCATGTGGTTCAGCACGTGATTCACCGCAATCCGGTGGATCCAAGTGAAGACCTCCGACCGGGACTCGAACGTGTCGAAATGCTCGAAGACCTTGATCCATATGTCCTGCGCAAGATCGCGCGCCACCTCTTCGTTCCCGGTCATGCGGTACACGAGATTCAGTACCTGGGCGCCATGGCGCTCGTACACCGCCTCGAACAGGCCGGGATTCGCCCCGGCCGCCTCGCCGGCCCTCGCCGGCCTGGATTCTCTGTCCATTGGTGCAGCCACGCCTTCAAGGATAGCCGGGTCACAGGGTCCGCCCCAACCCTTCGACACCGGGAGGGCCGGATTTCTTGCAGGAACGATGCGCTACGTGCACGGAGCGGACTTATCGGGTGCAGCGGAAAAGCTCGCCGTGTATAGTGCAAGTGGCCCCGAAGTGGCCCCGGCATCGGATTCGGCACTCACGTGAACGGCGGTAACTGGCGAACGTGTAAACACATACTGCGGGGTAGTTGAGTGGCACAACGCCGCACTGTTAATGCGGATATCGGAGGTTCGAATCCTCCCCCCGCAGCCAAATCCCTTTTTCCGGCAAAGCCTTAGCGCGGAGGGCGGGGCGGAATTCTCCGCTTCTCGGTCCGTTTGCCCGTCTGTTATATTCCCCCGTGCCGAACATGCCCGAAAGGGCATGTCGTTTATGGGCCGGGACCGGCCGCCTGGGGGAATGGATGGGCCCTGGTGGACCTCGGGGACTTCAAATCCCTATGTCGGGCGATGCCGTCCGAGGTGGGTTCGATTCCCACACATTCCCGCCAGTTTGTCGGGTATCGCCGGGTCGAATGTCCGTCCCCGAAGTTCGAGCAAGCGCCGTTGCGTACTCCAACCAAGGTCGTCTTGATAGCCATGGTCGCTTTCGCGCACGGTGCGATTTCGCCGGCGCGGGCGCAAACGCCGCCGGATTCCACCGCGGCGGATTCGTTGCGCGCCGTGGTGGT
>DASTOO010000286.1:0-7467 GCA_035762505.1 Candidatus Krumholzibacteriia bacterium | reverse complement strand
TAGCCGTGTCGGGGTGCGCGTCCGCGCTCACCGCGCGCGCCGACGTCGTGGTTCCCGGGCTCACTTTCGCGGAGAAGGACGGCCTCGTGGTGAATTTCGAAGGGCACGTGCAGCGCCTCCGCCCGGCCATCGATGCGAAGGGAGAGACGGAGTGGCGCATCGCCGATACGTTGTCTTCCTCCCCGTTGGGGACGAAGCCGCACGAAAGCGTGGCGCAGGTGCGCAAGGCGATCATGGAGGAAGTTCCCGCCCTCGCGGGCGTGGACCTGAACAAGCTGGGCCCCACGGGCGCGCGTGCCGCCGCGCAGCCGGTGGGGAGATGACCGGTCGACCATGACGCCCAACTGGGTTGACTTCGCCATCATAGGCGGCAAAGCCATATTCATCTGGGGTTTCGCGCTGTCGCTCCTGCCGGTGCTGATCTGGTTCGAGCGCAAGGGCGCCGCGTTCATCCAGGACCGCGCCGGCCCCAACCGCGCCGCCGTGTTCGGCATCCGCCTCGCGGGCCTGATCCATAACATCGCCGACGTCGTGAAGCTCCTCATGAAGGAGATGATGATCCCGCCGCAGGTGAACCGGACCTACTTCATGATCGCGCCGGTGCTCGGCTTCACCTTTATCCTGACGGCGTTCGCGGTGATACCGTGGGCGGACCGGTTCCTGGTGGCGGGCCGCGACATCTCGATGCAGGTCGCGGACCTGAACGCCGGCATTCTCTTCATTCTCGCCGTCACCTCGCTCAACGTGTACGGCATCGTGCTCGCGGGCTGGTCCTCCAACAACAAGTTCGCGCTGATGGGCGGGCTGCGCTCCACCGCGCAGATGATCAGCTACGAGATTCCGCTGGGACTGGCGCTGGTCGGAATCTTCATGGTGTTCCAGACCGTGCAGCTCAACGAGATCGTGCGCGGCCAGGGCGACCTGCTGTGGGGCTTCCTGCCCAGGTGGGGGATCGTCGTGCAGCCGCTCGGGGCGATCCTCTTCATCGTGGCGGCGTTCGCCGAGACCAACCGTAACCCCTTCGATCTCCCCGAGGGCGAGTCCGAGATCGTCGCCGGCTACCACGTGGAATACAGCGGCATGCGCTTCGCGCTCTTCTACATGGGCGAGTACGCGGCCATCGTGCTGTCGGCCGCGATGATCACGACGCTGTTCTTCGGCGGGTGGCAGATTCCGTGGTTCCCGACCGAGAGCATCGTGGCCAACGCCCACGCCTGGCTCAAGGTGATGCTGGCCGGAGGCGCCCTCGGCGCGCTCGCTTTTGCCGTCCTCATGTTCGCCTGGTCGAAGCGCATCCACGGCGCGTTTGGCGACCGGCGCGAGAACGAAGGGGCGATCCTGTTCGCGCTCCACGCGGTGATCGGCGTCGTGCTCGCCTACCTGTTCGTGGAGAGCCTGGGCATGAGCTCGATCCCCGAGTGGGGCGCGCGCACGGTGGCGCTGGTGGCGCAGATCAGCGCCTTCGCCGTGAAGACGATCTTCTGGTGCTGGGTGTTCATCTGGGTGCGCGGGTCGCTCCCGCGCTTCCGCTACGACCAGCTGATGCGCCTGGGGTGGAAGAACATGATCCCGCTGTCCTTCGTGAACATCCTGCTGACCGGCATCGTGCTGGTCCTGATGGGCGGCTGAGGAATGGCGATCCTGTTCTACCTGTTCGCGGCGCTCGCGGTACTGGGCGGGCTGCTCATGGTGAGCCTGCGCAACCCCCTGTCGGGGGCGTTCTCGCTCATTCTGTCCCTGGTATCGCTCGCCGGGCTGTTCGCGATGCTGCAGGCCGAGTTCGTGTTCATCCTGCAGGTGCTCGTATACGCGGGCGCCATCATGGTGCTCATCATCTTCACCATCATGCTCCTCAACCTGAACAAGGATGAGCTGGCGGAGCCGCCGGTGGGCTGGATGCGGCTCATCTTCACCGCGCTGGTGTGCGCGGTGGCGGCGTTCGGGGCGATCCGCGTGTTCGGCGACATCACGCCGGTGCAGATGGAGCCCGCGCCGGACTTCGGCAGCATCGAAGGGGTCGGACGACTCATGTTGTCGGACTTCCTCTACCCGTTCGAGGTGATCTCGCTCATCCTGCTGGTCGCGGTGGTGGGCGTGGTTCTCCTCGCCAAGAAGGTGATCTAGGTGGGCGAAGTCACCCTCAACCATTATCTGTATCTGAGCGCGATCCTGTTCTTCATCGGGGCGTTCGGGGTGCTCTTCCGCCAGAATCTCCTCGTGATTCTGATGTCGGTGGAGCTCATGCTCAACGCCGTGAACCTCTCGTTCATCGCCTTCGCCCGGCATTCGGCGGGGACGATGGACGGCCACGTGATCGCATTCTTCGTCATGGCGCTCGCGGCGGCGGAGGCCGGGATCGGACTCGCCATCCTCGTCATGCTGTTCCGCAACCGGACCACGGTGCAGGCCGGCGACCTCACCCTGATGCGCGACTGATGGAAGACATCCGACCCATGTCGAACCTGCTCTGGATCATCCCCGTCGCCCCCCTGGCGGGCGCGGTGCTCAACGGCCTCCTCGCCCTCATTTACAGCGGGCGCGAGAAGGGCCCCAACGAGCGGCTCGTCTCGCTGATCGGCTGCGCGGCGCCGCTCTTGTCGTTCGCGGTGGTGGTGCGCCTGTTCATGGCGATGCGCGGCATGGCCGCCGAGGCGCGCATCTTCGAGAGCACGCTCTTTACCTGGATCGCGGCGGGGCCGGTGCAGATCGACTTCGCCTACTGGGTGGACGCCCTCTCCATGACGATGCTGCTCGTCGTCACCGGCGTGGGGTCGCTGATTCACATCTATTCGACGGGGTACATGCACGGCGACCGCGGCTTCGCCCGCTTCTTCAGCTATCTCAACCTGTTCATGTTCGCCATGCTGACGCTCGTCATGGCGAAGAACCTGCCGCTCCTCTTCGTGGGCTGGGAAGGCGTGGGGCTCTGCTCCTACCTGCTGATCGGTTTCTGGTACAAGGACATCGCCAACGCCGCCGCGGGGAAGAAGGCGTTCATCGTGAACCGCGTGGGCGACTTCGCGTTCCTGATCGGGATGTTCATCCTGTTCATGGTGACGATGAACCTGGGCAACGCCACGCTCGACGTTCCCGAGCTGCGCGCCATGGCCGCCGTCCACCACGAGGCCTTCGCGAAGGTGGCCGTGGCGGCGTGCATTCTGCTCTTCATCGGCGCGTGCGGCAAGTCGGCGCAGATCCCGTTGTACGTGTGGCTGCCGGACGCGATGGCCGGCCCCACGCCCGTGAGCGCCCTCATCCACGCCGCGACCATGGTCACCGCCGGCGTCTACATGATCGCGCGGCTGAACTTCGTGTACGAGATGGCGCCCGCGGCCTCGGCGGTCGTGGCGGTGGTGGGCGCGGCGACGGCGATCTTCGCGGCGAGCATCGGCTTCGCGCAGCGCGACATCAAGAAGGTGCTCGCGTACTCCACCGTGAGCCAGCTGGGCTACATGTTTCTCGCGGTCGGCGTGGGCGCCTACGCGGCCGGCGTGTTCCACCTGGTGACGCACGCGTTCTTCAAGGCCTGTCTGTTTCTCGGCGCGGGCTCGGTGATCCACGGCCTCTCCGGCGAGCAGGACATGTTCAGGATGGGCCAGCTCTCCAAGCACATGAAGACGACCTGGCTCACGTTCCTGATCTCGGCGATCGCCATCGCGGGGATCCCGCCGCTGGCCGGCTTCTTCTCCAAGGACGAGATCCTGTGGAGCGTGTTCAACGCGCACGTCGGCCCCGCGTGGCTGCCGCGCGTGTTGTGGGTGGTGGGCCTCGCCACCGCCGGCATGACGGCATTCTACGTGTTCCGCGCGGTGTTCCTCACCTTCCACGGCAAGGACAACGTTTCGCACGAGGCGAAACACCACCTGCACGAGTCGCCGCCCGCGATGACGATGCCGCTCATCGTGCTCGCGGCGGGCGCGGCGGTGGTCGGCTGTCTCGGCGTGCCGGCGGCGATCGGCGGCTCCAACATCTTCCACCACTGGCTCGAGCCGGTGTTCGCCGGCCACGCCGGCGGGCACGGCGTGGGCGTCGGCATGGGAGCCTCGCACGGCGCCGTGACGATCGCCGCGGCGGCGGAGAGCCACGGTTCGGCGCAGCTGGAGATCATCCTGATGATCGTCTCGGTCGTCGTCGCGACGGCGGGGATCCTCTTCGCGCGCCTGCTCTACGTGCAGATGCCGGGCGCCGCGGCGGCCTTCACCACGCGGCTGGGCGGTTTCTACACGCTGGTCTTCAACAAGTATTACATCGACGAGCTGTACGAGCGCGCCATCGTGCGCCCCGGCTACGCCATCGCGGACAAGCTCATGTTCCGGCTGATCGACGCGGGGATCATCGAGGGGATCGTGAACGGCCTCGGCATCACCGCGCGCCTCTTCGGCGCTTCGTTCCGGCTGCTGCAGTCCGGCGTGGTGCGGACCTACGCGTTCTTCATGCTGATGGGGTTCCTGTACCTGGTCTACGAACTGGTGAGATGACGTGGATATCCTGAGCCTGGTGACATTCCTGCCGCTCTTCGCCGCCGTGGTGGTGGCGCTGATGCCGGCGCGCGCGCACGGGGCCGTCAAGTGGTTCTCGCTCGTGGCATCGATCGCGGTCTTCGCGGTGTCGCTCAAACTGGTGCAGGGTTTCGTGGCGACCCCCGACATGCAGTTCGTCGTGGACGCGCCCTGGCTTCCGTCGCTGGGGATCTCCTACCACATCGCGATCGACGGGATCAGCCTGTTCCTGGTGATGCTGGTCACGTTCATCACGCCCGTCACCGTGCTGAGCTGCTTCAAGTCCATCGAGAACCGGGTGAAGGAGTTCTTCGTCTGCCTCCTGTTCCTGGAGACCGCGATGATCGGCGCGTTCGTGTCGCTCGATCTGTTCCTCTTCTACGTCTTCTGGGAGGCGATGCTCATCCCGATGTACTTCATGATCGGGATGTGGGGTGGCGAGCGGAAGGTCTACGACACCATCAAGTTCTTCATCTATACCCTGGTGGGATCGCTGCTCATGCTGATCGCGATCCTGTACGTAGTGCACCAGAGCAGGCTGCAGACGGGCACGCTGAGCTTCGACTACGGGGTGCTGCTCGCGACGTCGCTGTCCGCGGAGCAGCAGTGGATCCTGTTCCTCGCCTTCGCGCTCGCCTTTGCGATCAAAGTGCCGATGTTCCCGTTCCACACCTGGCTCCCGGACGCGCACGTCGAGGCGCCGACGGCCGGCTCGGTCATCCTGGCGGGCGTGCTCCTCAAGATGGGCACCTACGGCTTCATCCGTTTCGCCATGCCGATGTTCCCCGAGGCGGCGCTGCGCGCCGTGCCGCTCATCGCGGCCCTCGCCATCATCGGCATTATCTACGGCGCGCTGGTCGCGATGGTGCAGAAGGACGTGAAGAAGCTCGTCGCGTACTCGTCGGTGTCGCACCTGGGGTTCGTGATGCTCGGGCTGGTGGCGCTCAACACGCACGCGGTCGAGGGCGCGATCCTCGGCATGATCAACCACGGCATCTCTACCGGTGCGCTCTTCCTCCTGGTCGGCGTGATCTACGAACGCCGCCACACGCGCCTCATCTCCGAGTACGGCGGCCTCACCAGGGTCATGCCGGTGTACGCGACCGTGTTCATGATCGTGACGCTCTCGTCCATCGGGCTCCCGCCGCTGAACGGGTTCATCCACGAGTTCCTGATCCTGGTCGGTGCGTTCCAGGCCAACACCTGGTGGGGAGTCCTCGCCGCGACCGGCGTGGTGCTGGGCGCCATCTACATGCTGTGGATGCTGCAGCGCGTGTTCTTCGGTGACGTCACCAACGAGAAGAACAAGGGGCTGAAGGACCTCTCGGCGCGGGAAATATTCGTGTTCCTGCCGCTGATCGTCATGATCTTCTGGATGGGTATCTACTCGAAGCCCTTCACCACCCGCATGGAGCCCGCCGTGACCCAGTTCGTCGAGCAGATGACCGCGTACCGCTCCGCCATGGACGCCCGCGACGGCGCCGTGGCGGAGGAGGCGCTCGTCGTTCCTTCCGACCGGGCGGGTGAGAACTGATGCCGCTGTTCACCGCGGAAATGGTGAAGTTCCTGATGCCGCTGTTCATCATGACGGGCGGCGCCATGATCCTGCTGGCGTGGAGCGCGGTATCGGTGAGAACCGCCCGCGCGCAGGGCTGGTTCGCGGGGCTGGTGCACGTGGCGGCGCTGGCCAGCATCGTCTCGCTCTGGAACGCCGACGGCTGGCCCATGCTCAACGGCATGCTGATCGTGGACCGCTTCGCGCTGTTCTTCGCGGGCCTCTGCACCGTGTCGTCCCTGGGGACGATCATGATCTCCGGGAACTATCTGCGCCGCTTCAATATTCTGCGCGGCGAGTACTACGCGCTCCTCCTGCTCTCGCTGGCCGGGATGTTCGTCCTCGTTACCGCGTATGATCTGATGAGCGTCTTCATGGGGCTCGAGTTGATGAGCCTCGCGATCTACATCATGGTCGGGTTCCGCCGCCGCGATCTCCTGGCGAACGAGGCGGCCATGAAGTACTTCCTGCTGGGCGCGTTCGCGGTGGCGTTCTTCCTGTACGGGATGTCGATACTGTACGGGCTCCTCGGCACGCTGAATTTCAAGGGCATGGTCATCGAGGTCGTGAGCCGCGAACTCGTGAAGTCTCCCGCGTTCCTCTTCGCGATCGCGCTGATCCTGGTGGGCTTCGTGTTCAAGGTGTCCGCGGTGCCGTTCCACATGTGGGTGCCCGACGTGTACCAGGGCGCGCCCTCGCCGGTGACCGGCTTCATGGCCGGCGCGGTCAAGGCGGCGTCCTTCGCCGCGTTCCTGCGGTTGTTCTACATGAGCTTCTTCTCGGCGCGGGCGCAGTGGGTGGACATCGTGATCGTCCTCGCCATCGCGACCATGTCGCTGGGTAACATCGTGGCGCTGGTGCAGCGCAACGTGAAGCGCATGCTGGCGTACTCGAGCATCGCCCACGCGGGGTACATCCTGGTCGGCATGGCGGCGCTCGCGATCGACAACACGCGTGCGGCGTCGAGCGTCATGTTCTACCTGCTCGTGTACACCTTCATGACGCTGGGCGCCTTCGCGCTGGTGAGCGCCATCGAGAACCGGAGCGACTCGCGCGGGCTCGAGCTGGAGGACATGTCGGGCCTGGGGCTGCGGCGTCCCGCACTCGGGTTCGCGATGGCGGTGTTCATGTTCGCCATGGCGGGCATCCCGCCCACGGCGGGCTTCTTCGCGAAGTACTACGTCTTCTCGGCCGCCGTCGACCGCGGCCTGGTGGTGCTCGCCGTCGTCGCAGTGCTCAACAGCGCGCTCTCGCTCTATTATTATCTCCGCGTCATCGTCTACATGTACTTCCACAAGGCGAAGGCCGACAGCCCCGTGTTCGACGACTGGGGCGCCCGCGCGGTGCTCTTCGTCTCGGTGCTCGCCGTGATCTGGCTCGGGCTCGGGCCGAGCGGCGTGGTCCCGGGCATCG
>DASTOO010000285.1:0-3487 GCA_035762505.1 Candidatus Krumholzibacteriia bacterium | reverse complement strand
CGCTCCGGCGGCGCGCGCATGCAAGAATCGGTCTTGTCCCTCATGCAGATGGCCAAGACGAGCGCCATGCTCGCGCAGTTGTCCGAGGAAGGGGTTCCGTTCATCTCGATCCTCACCAACCCGACGATGGGCGGGCGCGAGCTGGTGCTCGCCATCATGGACTTTTCCTACATGGGCGGCAGCATGGGTTCGGTGGTGGGGGAGAAGTTCGCCCGGGCCGCGCAGGATGCGATTCTCCGGCGCCGGCCGCTGATCGCCGTGTCGCGCTCCGGCGGCGCCCGCATGCAGGAGTCGATCTACTCGCTCATGCAGATGGCCAAGACGAGTGCTATGCTCGCGCGCATGTCCGAAGAAGGACTCCCCTTCATATCGATCCTGACCAACCCGACGACGGGCGGTGTCACCGCCAGCTTCGCGAGCCTCGGCGACATCATCATCGCCGAGCCCAAGGCGCTCATCGGATTCGCCGGTCCGAGGGTCATCCAGCAGACCATCCGGCAGGACCTCCCCGAAGGGTTCCAGCGGAGCGAATTCCTGCTCGAGCACGGCATGATCGACATGATCGTGCCGCGCGACGAGCTGCGCCGCGTGCTCGAGAGCGCGCTCGACTTCATGTGCGCCAGCGCGGTCTCCGTCTCGGACCAGGACGTGAAGGATGACTCGCAGTCGCCGGCCGTTTCCTGACCTCCGCGACCCACTACCCCCCGCACTCCAGTTCGTTCTCGGCCTTTCGCCTTCGGCGATGACGCTCGGGCTCGGGAACATCCGGGCGCTGATGGAGCGCCTCGGACACCCCGAGCGCGCATTCCGCTCCGTTCTCGTCGCCGGCACCAACGGCAAGGGCTCCGTCACGACGCTGCTCGAATCGATTCTCCGCGCACAGGGTCTCCGCACCGGGCGTTACACCTCGCCGCACGTCTTCTCGGTGGCGGAGCGCATCGCGGTGGACGGCGCGTTCGTCTCGATCGACGAGATGGAGGCCGCCGCCGCGCGCGTGGCGCCGCTGCGCGACGAGATTCCCTACAGCTACTTCGAGGCGCTGACGGCGATCGCGTACCTGCTCTTCGCGGACCGCCGGGTCGAGGTCGCGGTGCTGGAGGTGGGGCTCGGCGGGCGCTTCGATGCGACCAACGTGGTGGAGCCCGACCTCGCCATCGTCACCAGCATCTCGCTTGACCACCGCCGCATCCTCGGCGACACCGAGGAGGAGATCCTGCGCGAGAAGCTCGGCGTGTCCCGCGCCGGGAAACCGCTGCTCGTGGGGGCGCTGCCGGCCCGGCTGCGCGCCATCGCGGACGAACGCGCCGCGGGCGAGGGGTTTCCCGTGTCCGGCCCGGCGGAGCTCGGGACCGCGTCGGTCGTCGAGCCCATGTTCGACGGGGCGTGGATCGAGCTGTGCACGCCCGCCGCGGACTACGGGCGGGTGCGGCTGCCGTTCGGCGGCGCGCACCAGGCCGTCAATGCGCTTCTCGCCGCCGGCGCGGCGGAACGGATCGTGGGCGGGCCGCTCACGGATGTTGGCCGGGCCGTCGCGGACGCGTGGATCCCGGGGCGTTTCCAGTGCGTCCACCGCAACGGGCGGACCTTCGTCCTGGATGTCGCGCACAACGAGGCCGCGCTCATCGCCACGGCGGACCACGTGGCGGCGTACCAGGACCGCGATGAATGCGCCCTGGTCTTCGGCCTCCTGCGCCGCAAGGAGCTGTTCGCGGCACCGGAGCGGATGATCCGCGCGTTCGGCCGCATCTGCCTCATCGATCCCGGGCTCGAGCCCGGGAGCACCGACCCCGCAAACGCGCCGCACGAATTGCTGGCGAACTGCTTCGCTCCGCACTTGCCGAATGCGGCGGCCGACGTCATTCTGTGGAATCGCGCGGGCGAGCGGGACGACCCGCTGGTCCGGTTGTTGCGATGGCTGGACGACCCGCGCGCCCCGGTGAAGACCGTGGTCGTGATGGGATCGCACCGGGTGGTCGAGGAAGTCGGAAGACGGATGTTCGCCGCGCAGGGCGGGGTCGGAACGTGAGCACGGTTCTCGGCGTTGATATCGGAGGAACGAACATCAAGATCGCGGCCGTCTCGGCCGGCGGCCGTGTGCGCGCGCGCGGGGTGATCGACACCCTCCCGGAGCGCGGGGCGGCGCACGCGTTCCTGCGCATCCACGCCGCCGCGCGCACCCTCGCGGGGGCCACGGGTGTGTCCGCGGTGGGGATCGGCTGCGCGGGGCTGATCGACGCGAAGCGCGGGGTTCTCTGCACCTCGCCGAACCTCCCCGGCTGGACGGAAGCCCCGCTCGCGCGGCTCGCGGCGCGTCATTTCTCCGTCCCGGTGACGGTGGAGAACGACGCGAACTGCACCGCCTTCGGAGAGTCGTTCGTGCGCGGCGCCGGCGGACGAAACCTCGTCGCGATCACGCTGGGCACGGGCGTGGGGGGCGGCATCGTCGTGCAAGGTGCGATCGTGCGCGGCGTGTCCGGCTTCGGCGGCGAGATCGGCCACATGACGGTCGACCCCAACGGCCCCCGCTGCCGCTGCGGGGCGCGCGGGTGTCTGGAAGCCTACGCCGGATCGTACGGCATCGTGGCGGCGGCGCGGCGCGCGCGCCGCGGAAAGCGCGTTACGCCCGCGACCGCCCGGGCGGTGCTCGACGCCGCCCGCGCCGGCGATCCCGCGTGCCGCGCGGCGGTGCGCGAGGCGGGCGAGCACCTCGGCATCGCGGTGGCGTCGATCCTCGACGTGCTCAATCCGTCGGTGGTCGTGGTCGCCGGTGGAATCGCCGGGGCGTTCGACGTGCTGGAACCCCACGTGCGCCGCGCGGTCGCCGTCCACGCCTTCCGGCAGACCGCGGCGGATGCCGCCATCGAGCGATCGCGGCTCGGCAACGACGCCGCCGTGGTCGGCGCGGCCATGCTGGCGCGCGCGAATGCGCCGCGGACCCGAAGCCGGAAGTCCCGCCGGAAAGCCGGCACACGCCCCGTGTGAGACGACACCACATGCCGACGACACGCGACGACCATCGCCCCCGCCGCCTCCCGGCGGCGCTGTGCGCCGGGGCGATCTCCGTCGCGGCGGCCCTGTCCGCCGCCGGCCTTTCCACCCTGTTCCCGGGCACGGGAGCGGCGCAGGCGCCGCCCGCCGCCGATTACTTCAACGTGACCGCCGACCGCAGCTCGCTGCGCAGCATCAACGGCGAGACCGTCCTCGAACTGATCCGGAACGTCGTCGTGATTCACGGCGACGTGACGCTCAACGCCGATCACGGCCTGTCGTACACGGTCCTGCGCCTGACCACGCTGGACGGCAACGTGCGGGTGGTGCAGCGGGAGATGACCATGACCGGCGCGGAGGGCGAGTACCGCCAGAACGAGGATCTCGCCATTCTGCGCAGGAACGTGCGCATCGTCGACCCGGGCTGGGTGATCACGTGCGACGAGGCGC
Organism: Candidatus Krumholzibacteriia bacterium; assembly: GCA_035762505.1. GTDB lineage: Bacteria > Krumholzibacteriota > Krumholzibacteriia > WVZY01 > JAKEHA01 > JAKEHA01. The sequence continues at coordinate 49 of DASTOO010000285.1, read as the reverse complement.
GTTTCTCGCGGCGCACCGGGCAGGCATGGCTCATCGGCAACGTGGTGGC
>DASTOO010000284.1:0-8082 GCA_035762505.1 Candidatus Krumholzibacteriia bacterium | reverse complement strand
GTTTATACTGACCAACAGCACCGACATGCGAACGCTGCCCGTGGGCCTGGCGCTGCTCTCGCAGGGCGCGCACAGCACCGACTGGGGCCACCTCATGGCCGGCGCCGTGATTTCCGCGCTGCCCGTGGTGGCGGCGTTTCTCTTCTTGCAACGTCGCATCATCGGCGGGCTGACCGCCGGGATGTCGAAGTAGTCACCCCGGGAGCGTGCGCACGATCATGTGGCCATCGCTGAGCGGCAGGCAGCGCTTCACGGCGGTCGGACTGATGTCCGGCACGTCGATGGACGGCGTGGACGCCGCCCTGGTCGCGATGGACGCCGATCCGCTGCGGCCGGCGGTGGAACTGGTCGACTTCGTGTCGGCCGCCTACCCCGAGGAGCTGCGCGAATCGCTCGCCGACTTCGCCACCGGGGCGCAGATCACCGCGGAGGACGTGGCGCTCCTCGAGACGAGTGTCGCGGTGTCGTTCGCGGCGGCGTTCTTCGACCTGTGCCGCCACGCGGGCGCGGACCCGCACACCATCGACTTCATCGGGTCGCACGGACAGACCGTGGCGCACGTGCCGCCCGGCGCGGGCAGCGCCATCGCGGGTTCGCTGCAGCTCGGACCGCCCGCGATGATCGCGGCACTCACCGGTGTTACCACCGTCGGCGATTTCCGGAGCGGCGACGTCGCGATCGGCGGCCAGGGCGCGCCGCTCGCGCCGTACTGTGACTGGATGCTGCGCCGCGGCCACGACGGCGGGCGCGTCATTCTCAATCTGGGCGGGATCGCCAACCTCACGTATCTTCCGGCGGGCGGCGCGCTGGACGACGCGATGGCCTTCGACGCGGGACCGGGCAACATGGTGACGGACTCGCTGTTCCGGGCGCTGTTCCCCGGCCACGGCGACTACGATGAAGGCGGTGTGCGCGCGCGGGCGGGGACGGTGTCCGAGGACGTCGTCGAGCAGATGATGACGCACCCGTTCTTCGCGGCGTCGCCCCCGAAGTCGGCGGGGCATCGCGAGTTCGGGCCGCATTTCGCGTGGACGCTGAAGAACGCCGCCGAGGCGCGCGGTCTCTCCCGCGAGGACACGCTCGCGACGGCGGCGGCGCTCACGGTGCGGGGGGTGGTGGACGCGATCCGCCGCTTTCTTCCGGTCGGCGGCGTGCAGGAGTTGTTCGTCACCGGAGGCGGCGCGCGCAACCGCGCCATGACCGACGCGCTGGAGGCCGAGCTGCCCGATTCGCCGCCGCGCCCGATCGACGAGCTTGGGGTACCCGCGGAAGCAAAAGAGGCGGTCGATTTTGCGTTTCTCGCGCGCGAGACACTGCTCGGCCGGCCCAACGTGATTCGATCCGTCACCGGCGCGTCGCGCGCGCTCGTGCTGGGAACCATCGCCCGAGGATGAACAACCGATGATGAGCATGCTACCAGGGCCTGGCCGCGTGGCCGCCGCCGGCCTGATACTGGTCGCGGCCGGTTGCGCGGGACCGCGTCCCGGCGCGCCGGCCGGCAGGGCGCCCGGTGCAAAGGGAGACGAGCCGGTGATCCGCGTCCTCGTGTTCTCGACCGGCGGGCAGGCGACGATCGCGACGACCGGGGCGTTCCGGGTCACGTCGCTCGGATCGGTGCTGCTCTCGAGCGCACAAGGCGGCACCGTCACCGTGCGGCGCAGCGGCCGCTCGCTCCAGGTGCGGCTTGATTCCACCGGGCAGACCGGTGCTACGGACCATGACCTCGTGATCGAGCCCTCCGGCGCCGGGGCGTCCGTGGCCGGCGTGTGGTATTCTGGGAACATCCGCGCGCACGTCAACGAGGCCGGAGCCGTCGAACTGGTGAACGAGCTTCCGCTCGAGACCTACCTCGAGGGTGTGGTGCCGCACGAGATCGGGGAACCGGGCGCGGACGCATACGCCGCCGTGCAGGCGCAGGCGGTGGCCGCGCGCACGTACGCGCTCTCGCGCATTCGCAAGAACAACGAGCGCTCGTTCGACGTGGAATCCGGCGTGGCGGACCAGGTCTACAAGGGCCGCGAACGGCAGAGCCGGCTGGCTTCCGCGGCGGTGCGTGATACGCGCGGCGCGGTGCTCTCCTACGACGGCGCGCTGTGCGAGACGTACTACAGCGCCACCTGCGGCGGCCACACGTCGGATATCCGGACGACGTGGCCGGACCGGCGCAGCGCACCGTACCTGTACGGCGCGCTGGACCGCGACGGTGACGTGGGGGGCGCCTTCTGCGCCGCCGCGCGCAACTTCCGCTGGCGCTACTCTTTTTCGGGGCGCGCGCTCGGCGACATGATCCGGCAGACGATCCCCGCCGCGCTCGGGATCCCCGCCGATCGCGTGGGCGACCTGCTCGATGTGCGCGTCGCCGGCCGCACCGCCTCGGGGCGCGTGAGAAGACTCGACCTGGTGACCTCGAAGGGCACCATCGGAGCGGAGGCCGACCGCATCCGGCGCGTCGTCATGCTCGACGTCCAGCGCGGGCGCATACTGCCGAGCACGCTCTTCGACGTGGAGATCGTGATGAGCGGCGGCCGTGTCGGCCGCGTGAGCTTCGTCGGCGGCGGCAACGGGCACGGGGTGGGCATGTGCCAGAACGGCGCCATCGGGATGGCGCGGCGCGGTTACTCGTACCCGATGATCCTGGGGCACTACTATCCGGGCGGGACGGTTCAGGCCGCGTACTGACGCGATCGGCAAACCATGGAAAAAGAGCACGACGTTCTCACACCGGAGATCCGGTTCCATCTCATCCGGAAGATGGAACGCCACAAGGTGATCGCCCTCTCGGGGCCGCGCCTGCTTCCGCACGAGCGCAAGTACCTCGAGTTTCACAGTGTCGCAGGTGTCATTCTTTTTTCGCGCAACATCGAGAGCCTCTCCCAGGTGAACGAGTTGATCGGCACCGTGTGCGAGGATCTCGCGCGCGACGGCGCAGTACCGCTCGTCATGGCGGATCACGAGGGGGACTTCGTCGCGGAGCTGCGCCAGGTGATCGGCGTTCCGCCCTCGCTCCTCGCCATCGCGGCGTCGGGCGATCTGGATCTCGCGGCGGAAGTGGCCTACGAGACCGGTGTGGCCATGAAGAAGATGGGCGTCAACACCGTGCTGGCGCCCGTCGCGGACTGCTACTTCGAGCGCGGGAGCGCCATCACCGGGCTGCGCTCGTTCGGCGCGAACCCCGAGCGCGTGGCGGCGTTCGTCGAGCAGACCATCGCGGGTTTCCGCGAGGCGGGCGTGCTGTGCTGCGCGAAGCATTTCCCCGGGCACGGGTCCACCGCCGAAGACTCCCACGTGACGCTCCCCGAGGTGCGCAAGTCCGCGGAGGATCTGGCCGCGGCCGACCTGGTGCCGTTCCGGGCCGCGATCCGGGCGGGGAGCGACATGGTCATGATGTCGCATATCGCCTACCCCCTGGGCCGCGACGATCTGGTGCCGGCGAGCTTCGACTCGCGCCTCATCCGCACGATGCTCCGTGCCGAGCTGGGTTACGACGGGGTCGTCATCACCGACGCGCTGGAGATGGCGGGCGCGCGCTGGTACGCCTCGGAGCGTTCCGGGATGGTGTCGGGCGGGAACGAGCGCTCGCTCCTCGCCGGCGCCGATCTCCTCCTGCACACGAAGCCGATTCCGGAGCACGTGCAGGTGGAGCGCGGCACCGAGCCGGTGATGTCGCTCAACGTGATGGAGACGATCGTCCGCACCCTCGAGAAGATCGTGGACCGCGAGCGCATCGACGAGAAGCTCGCCGAAGCCGCGGCCGGGAGCGAGCCGCTGCGCAACATCCTCTCGATCCTGGACGGGTCGTACGCGCGCGTCGCGGCGCTGCGCGCGCGCGCCGCCGATCCGCGCGCATCCGGGCGGCCGGCCGGGGGCGGCAAGGTGATCGAGCTGAACGCGTACCCGTCGGTGCCCGCGGTGTACCGCACCGCGGCGGAACGCGGGCTCACCGCGTGGACGGGCTGGGATCGCTTCGAGGCGCTCGACGCGGGGTCGCGCTGCCTGGTGATACCGATCGAATGGTCGCCGGGCGAATCGTTGAAGCGCCAGGACGTCTCCAGCTTCCTCGACGTCGTGTGCCGTCACTTCCCGCGCTGGCAGCGGGCGCCGTTGATCGCCGGTTTCGAGGTCGACGGGGAAGGGCAGATGCGCCCGGTGCTGCAGCGCGAGCGCGCGACCGTCGTGGACGCGGCGCGCTTTTCGCCCGAAGCCGGGGCGCTTCCCTCGATCGAGGGGGATGACGTCGTCTTCGTGCTGTCCGCGCGGGGCGCGCCGTCGGAAGAGTTCTCGATCGGGCTCACCGCGCTCGCGGACGTGTACCGGCCCATCGTCGTCGTGCTGACCGGCTGGATCGTGGACGACTGGGTTCCCGAAGGGACACCCGTGCTTGCGTCGCTCGGCGCCTCGAAGCAGGTCGCCGCCGCGGTGGCGCAGGTGCTGGCCGGCACCTCCGTTCCGGAGGGATCGCTCGACGGTCTCCTTCCCCGCTGACTTGCGAGGGCCGTGCGGCTGAATGAGTTAAGGTATTGAAAAAACGAGCGGTAGGGGATTGACACCCCGGCGGGGCGGTGCTAACGTAATCGACCGCACGGGCTTCCACCGGGGAGTTCGTTGCCGGTTCTTTACGGGGTCGTAGTTCAGTTGGTTAGAACGCCTGCCTGTCACGCAGGAGGTCGCGAGTTCGAGTCTCGTCGGCCCCGCCATCATCTAATGAAGTGCCCTGCAACGAGTCTCGTTGTGGGGCATTTCGTTTACATCGAACGGTGTCTGCGGGATATGCTGGCGCTCCTCTCATCAAGGCTTGAGTTCAGGTTCTTGAACGGAGGTTGCTATGTCGTGGCGCATGCGAACGACCCGAGTGTTGCTTTGGATTTCCGTGCTCGCCTGGGGAATCCTCGTGGGTGGCAAATTGTTCGACCTCCGCGTGCTGGTTGGCGCCTGGAGTGCCTCGCCGCCGGAATCCCTGAGTATGTTGCCGTACGGTCCCCGCTTCCCGGTCGACACGGGCGAATACTTCTTTCCCAGCTCAGTCGCATTGCTCGTCTGCTCATTCGCGGCCGTGATCATCGGATGGAAAACGCCCCCGAGCTATCGGGTGTGGTTGTTCCTCCCCGCACGCAATACAAGACCGAACCGAAGTCATCAGAATGGTGCGCCAGTGGGTGACCTATGATTGGTTGCGAGTCGCGATGGGGACGGTAGGACTCGTGTCCACCGTTCGGGCGATCAGCGTCCCCTTCCCCGCGGCTCAACAGGCTTAGAGGGCCGCTGCCAGTCGCATCGCGACTTCCTGCTCCAGGACTACACCGATCATTCCCTATTCTCATTTCCTTGCCGTTTCGTTCCCGCCGTTCGGGCCGTCGCCCTTATCGATTGGCAATATACTGCTTGACGACTATCGATAATGAGCGTATTGATATGCGATATAACAGGGAGGGTGAACCGTGTCAAGTACCGCCTCGTCATTTGCCGCGCTGCCGATCGCATATGTCGTGCTGCGTATCCTCATCATCGTGAACTGGGTGTCCGGCGCCGCGATCCTCGCTCTGCTGCTCGTTATACCGCACCGGCAATGGATTATGAGCTCGCTCGAACTCTCACCTTCGCCGGAGGCAGAGCGGGTGATATTGGGCCTGCGTGCGGTCGCCGTAATCGGTCTCGTCATGATCCCGTTGTACTATGCCGCCCTCAAGCGGCTGCTCGCGATCGTTGAGACGGTTCGCGCGGGCGACCCGTTCGTCGCCGCGAACGCGCAACGCTTGCAGGGGATCGCGTGGGTGCTGCTCGCGCTCCAGGTTCTCAGCCTCGTCGTCGGCGCGATTAACAAGGCCATTTCGACTCCGGGGCATCCGGTCGATTTGGATGCCGGCTTTTCGCTCAACGGCTGGCTGGCCGTGCTCCTCACTTTCCTGCTGGCCCGCGTATTCGCGCAAGGCACGATCATGCGCGAAGACCTCAAAGGGACGGTGTGACATGGCGATCGTCGTCAAACTCGACGACGTGCTCCACGATCGGCGAATGACGTTAACCGAGCTCGCGGATCGGATCGGAATGGCGCTGGCCAACCTCTCGATCCTCAAGACCGGCAAGGCGCGCGCGATCCGCTTCTCGACGCTCGATGCGATCTGCGCGGCGCTCTCGTGCCAGCCTGGCGACATTCTCCAGTTTGAGCCGGAGCAAGCAGGACGCGAGCGACCGTCAGCGGCGAGTAAGCGGAATGCAAGCCGATGAACGCTGCGTTCGCCCCGCCATGATTCCAACGAAATGCCCTCCAGCACCGGGTGCTGGAGGGCATTCGCCTATATCGAATCACGGCTACGGAGTGCGCGCTAGCAGATGATCACCTTGCACAAGAGTCTGCCGTTCGTGCGACAACAATACAACGCTTCGCCGTTCTGACACTCCGTTGTCCAGCACTTGGTGGCCGCGGTGGCCGGCCGGTTGCTGAATCCTGCCAGGACACCGGCCGCGAATACGAAGGCCAGCACGAGTCCAAGAGTAAGACGACGCATGGTTCTCCTCCTTGGTTGGTTACGGGGCGCCGGGGAGTCGTAAGTTTACAACAAGTGTATCGGCTCGGCAACCTCTGGCGCGGGTGCCGGCCGCGTTGGCTGAATTCACCACGCTTGTGCTTGCGTACACACCCGGTCGCGCCCCATCGGGCGCCGCCTTATACGTGCCCTTCGGTGGCAAGTTCTCCACCGCTGTTACAGCGGTAAGAATGCTACCACCTCGTAACTCCTACCGCCCGATCACCGTGTTGTCCGGCATCGTGAGCCACGTGTCGAGCACGAGGATGCGCACGTGGCCCGACGGGTCCATTTCGAACGCCTGGATGCGCCCGCGGAGTTCCTCATGGGGGCCGTCCCACGCCTCGATCGGCGAGTCAACGATCCACGCCGCAGTGTTGCCCTCGTGGTGAACCCGAACATCCACGCGGTCTCCGACCGAGATTCCCGGCGGTGGAATCATGGCTGCGTCCGCAACCACGCGCGTGTTCATGATCTTGTAGTCGTACCCCTCGCGGCCGATCGCCGTGACGGGGCCGCGCAGCGTCCCGAACGGACAATCCGGCACGACGTCGCCCGGATCCGGGCTGGTAAAGGGTGGAGGAATCGTGTCCAGGGGGCATGGCGCCGTGGTGAGCGTGAAGACCACGAACACGTCCGGTTCGTAGAATTTGCCCGTCGCCTCGACGTAGGTGCCCACCAGTGGCGGCGGCGGAACGACCTGCGGCACGCAGCCGAAATTCGCGTCGAGGAAGTCGGCCACGTCGCCGTCGTTCTCGACCAGCAGCACGCGGATCTCGGTCGGTGTGGTGGGGAAGCAATCCGCGGTCGACACCATCCGCGAGACCACGTAGGCGCCGGCGGGGAGGTGCTCGAACGCGAAGCGCCCGTCGTGCCCGGTCACCGCGAAGCGGATCTCGCGCGTGTTGGCCGGCTCTTCGTCGGACCACGGGTAGAGGTGGACGCCCACGCCCGCGAGCCCCGCTTCGCCCTCGTCGAGGGCGCCGTTCTCGTTGGCGTCGTCCCACACGAGGCCGCCGATCACGCCGCCGTCGAAGGTCCGCCCGATGTCGAGGCGCGCGATGAACCCGATCGACACGCCCGGCTCGACGCCGAACTGCACGGTGCGCGGCAGGCTCGCCTCGCCCGGCGACCACACGCCGTCGTCGTTCGCGAACGCAAACACGATCGCGGCGCCCTCGCCGTGGATGTCGTTGTCGGGATTCAGCACGGTGACCGATGCGGGAATGAGATCGATGAACGTGAGCCCGATGGGTTCCGCGTGCGGGAAGACGCCACGGTTCAGCACGGTGAGGTCCACGACGAGCGCGCCGAGGCCGTCGTCATAGTGCAGGTTCGTCCCGCGCAGGACAAACGGGCCCTCGATGGGATCGCCGGGCCGGCCGGCGGCGTCGATGACGTACTCGAAGTCGGCGTCGCCGATCTCACCCTGGATGAGACCGTTGTCGCCGGATGCGGGCGGGGGCTGTGTCGTGTCGTCGCCGCAGCCCGCGCCAACGAGAACGAGCAGGAGCGCCAGGATCAGGGGGAGGAGTCTGTTCATAATGCTGCCTCCGTCGGG
>DASTOO010000283.1:0-4931 GCA_035762505.1 Candidatus Krumholzibacteriia bacterium | reverse complement strand
CAGTAACCCAACGGTGGCCATCGCCGGGTGCACGGGCGCGGTGGGGCAGGAGCTCATCCGTCTCATCGGGGAACGCCGCCCCGCGCTGGGCGACATCCACCTGCTCGCGTCCGAGAGTTCCGCCGGAACTCACGTCACGGTCAACGGCGAGACCATCGAGGTGCGCGGCCTGCACGGCTATGACTTCACGGGCACGGACATCGCGTTCTTCGCGGTGGGCGCCGAAACGAGCGACGGGCACGTTCCCCGCGCGGCGCAGCAGGGTTGCCTCGTCATCGACAAGTCCAGCGCGTTCCGCATGCGGCCGGACTGCCCGCTGGTCGTCCCGCAGGTGAACGCGGCCGCGATGGCCGAGCGGCCCGCCTCGAACATCATCGCCAGCCCCAACTGCTCCACCATCCCGCTGGTGCGCGCGCTCGCGCCCCTGCAGGCCGCCATCGGCGTGCGCAGCGCGGTGGTGTCCACCTACCAGGCCGCCTCGGGCGTGGGGCTGGCCAGCATCCAGGATCTCCTGGAAGATGCACGCCTGTGCCTCGAGGAAGACATGAGCGATCGTCCCTCGCGTTTTCCGCGCCCGCTCGCGTTCAACGTGGTGCCGCAGATCGACGTGTTCGGGGAGGACGGCTTCACGGTGGAGGAGCGTAAGCTCGTCACGGAGAGCCGGAAGATCCTGGGCGATCCCGGGCTGGCCATCACGGGAACCACGGTGCGGGTGCCGGTGGTCAATGTCCACTCGGAAGCGGTGTACGTGCAGTGCAAACGCGCGACCACGCGCGAGGAGATCCTCGCCGCGCTGTGCGCCGAGGAGGGCCTCCGGGTCGAGCCCGGCTACGACGCGTACGCCACCCCGCGCTTCAACCCCGACCCCGACGCGGTGTCGGTGGGTCGCATCCGCCTCAACCCGGACGACCCCCGCGGGGTGTGGATGTGGCTCGTGGCGGACAACCTGCGCCCGGGCGCCGCACTCAACGCGCTCCAGATCGCCGAGCTGGCGATGAAGCTGTCCAACCCCCGCTAGTAGCCCAGCCGGTAGCGCTCAAAGGCGGTCTTCGCCTCTTCCCACCAGTGCGGCTCCGGATCGATCCGGTACTCGAAGGTACCGAGGTACTCGGTCGCACCGGCGTGCCGCTTGAAGTACGAGAAGCGGTTGTATATGCAACCGGCCGGACAATCGCCTTCGCCGTAGCGAAACAGGTACGTCATGGTCCCGTTGTGATTCCAGGGATAGACGTTGCTCCGGTCGCCGATGTAACCGTTCGTCTCGCCCCAAATGACGTCGTCCTGGGCGTCGTAGTACTGCGCGAGGCGCTCGGGGTTCTGCCGGCCGGCGAAATCGATCAGGGTGGCCCGTGGTGGCGTCGTTTTGAGTCGGAACGTATCGAGGTGCGTGGCGTGGAACACGGCGTTGAGCGAGTCAACGTCGTTGGGTTCGCGCGCGAGGAAACGTTGCACCGCGTCATCGGTGAGCTTGACGATCACCTCGGAAACGACCCACGGAACCCCGAACTGCACGGCAACGTCGGGGAAGCTGTCCAGGTACTCGCCGCGGATGGCGGCGAGGTCGTCGCGGATGGTCTCGTACAGGTCCTGGGGAGCGACCAGTTCCCCCGAGAGCCAGAGCGCGGCCTCCTCCGCCTCGCGGTTCTCACGCGGAGTCGCGGTGGAATCGGGTTGGTCCAGCGGGGGCGGAGTGTTGGCCACGCGGTCGTTGCCGCACGAGGCCAGGGCCATGATGGCGGCCGAGAGAATGAGGACCCGGGAGCGCACGAGGCACCTCCCTTTCGGAGCCTCGGGGATCAAGCCGCGGCGACGGGCTCCTCGCGGATCAGCCGCGACACCTTGGACACGAGCGATTCGAGGAAGCGGCGGTCCTCGTCATTGAAGGCGTCGAGAACGTCGCTGTCGATGTCGAGCACCCCGATGAGCGCGCCGCGATGGCGGATGGGGACGACGATCTCGGACTTCACCGTCGGACTGCACGCGAGGTAGCGCGGGTCGCGGCACACGTCGGGCACGACCACCGTCGCGTTCGCGCTGGCCGCCGCACCGCACACCCCTTCGGAAAGATGAATGCGCCGGTGCTCGGGCGGCGTCCCGACGTACTCCGCTTCGTCGAGGGTGAGCGTGTCGCCGTGCAGGCGATAGATCCCCACCCACGCGAAGCGCTCGAACCGCTTCTTCAATTCTTTGACCAGCGCGATGGCGGCGCCGCGGGAGCCGCGGGCGGAGCGGACGCGCGCGATGATCTCGTCCTCCACGTCGCTCGACAGGGCGCCCGCGTCGAACGGATTGACGCGCGTCGCGGGAGGCGTGCCCGAGCCCGCATCGAGCAGGCGCGCGGTCCGCTTCATCAGCACGAAGCCCGCCAGCACCAGCACCAGCGGCCAGAAGCGGATGAAGGGCGCGGCGACGCGTTCGCTGATGATCCCGGTCTTATACAGGGAGCACGCGGCGCTCATGAGGATGATCAGCGCGCCCACCACGATGCCCGCGTTGGAGGCGACACTCTTCCCCGCGACGAAGCACGCGATGCCGATGACGAGCGGAATCGCGGGCCACAGGGCGCCCATCCTGCCCCACTCGATCAATCCCAGCGAGAACGCGGTCAGGAACATGCCGAGCAGGATGGCCCAGGTGGCCGCGAACACGACGCCGAAGCTCAGGCGATCCTGGAACACGCGCAGCATCACGACGCCGCTCACCACCAGGATGGCCGGCCAGATGTGCTCCCAGCCCAGCAGCACCCGGTTGCTCACGAGGAGCAGCAGGACGCCCCACACCACGAGCCAGGAGCCGATCAGCACGCGATTGCGCTGTCCCATGACTCGATGATAAGGGACGGTGCGCGGACTTGCAATCGGGGCTTACCGAACCCGGGTGCCGTCCGTGACCGGCGGCCCGGGAACGCCCGATTCTGCGCGGTGCCCCGCTGTTGCGAAGGCGGCCGCGGGGCGCCTTGACGATCCCCCCGACATCCGATAGATTGGCGGGAACGGCGGGCGGTCTGCCCGCCGCGTTCTATCCACCCGGAGGACATCAATGAAACGGTTCGTATCAACGCTGGTGCTCGTGATTCTCGCGGTCGGTGCGCTCACCGTCGCCGTGGACGGCGCCGACAACAAGAAGGGGTATCCCGTGGTCGTTCTGGAGACGTCGAAGGGCAACATCGAGATCGAACTCTACCCGGACAAGGCGCCGCTGTCGGTGCAGAACTTTCTCTGGTACGTGGACAACAAGTTCTACGACGGCCTCATCTTTCACCGCGTCATCAAGACGTTCATGATCCAGGGCGGCGGCTTCACGCCCGACATGACGCAGAAGGCGGGCAAGCCGCCCATCGACAACGAGGCCGGCAACGGGCTCACCAACGACAAGTACACCGTCGCGATGGCGCGCACCAACGCCGTGCACAGCGCCACCAGCCAGTTCTTCATCAACACCGTCGACAACGACTTCCTCAACCACCGCGACAACACGCAGACGGGCTTCGGCTACTGCGTGTTCGGCAAGGTGGTCGCGGGACAGGAAGCCGTGGACGCGATCGCCGCGGTCCCGACCGGCAGCAAGGCCGGCTTCCAGGACGTTCCGGTGGAGACGGTGGCGATCACCAAGGCGTACCGCAAGGACGGCGCGAAGGCGGCGGAAAAGAAGTAGCGCCGTCTTCCAGACAGGAAAGAAGCCGCGCCCGCTGCCGGGCGCGGCTTTTTTTATTCCCGCACCCGGTTGACCTCGAGGCAACGGAAGAGGAGGTAGGCGAGCACGGCCATGACGAGTCCGTAGTCAATGATGTGCAGGAAGGCCGGACCCAAGGCCTGCTCGGAGAGCATGCCCTTCGTGAGCCGGTCGCCGAGCGCGTCCAGCGCGCCGCCCATCGGGAACGGGAACTTGAGGACTTCGACCAGCGTGTCCGGCACATCCGCGCCGACCACCGCGAGGATCTGGGCGATGCCGTCCACCGTGGCGCGACCGCGCAGAATCAGGAACGTGAGCAGGACGGCCACCCAGGGGTGGGCGCGGATGGAGAACGAGAGCGCGATCGCCATGGTCATGAGACAGACCAGGTAGCGCCCCAGCATGGCCGTGTACGCGGCGCCGTCCAGCGGGCTCTTGAACGCCGCCGCGAACAGCGTCAGCAGCAGCGCGAACAGGCCCCACATGAGAAGCAGATACAGCGCACTCCCGGCCCAGCTCGCCGCGATGTACTCGCCGCGCGAAACCGGCTTGGAGAGGACGCTCGCGACGGTGCCGTCCACCACGTCGCGCCTCACCACGCTGACGCCGACGAAGATCGCGATCAACTGCCCCATGGCGCCGAGGATCGTGATGATGGTCCCCACCACGTGCGCCACCTGGGAGCCGGAAACCGGCTGCCCGGAGGCGAGCGTTCGCACCATGGTGACGACCGCGCTCATGAAGATCCCGATGACGAGCACCGCTCCCACCACGGCGACCCACAAAAGCCGGCTCCGCATCAGGCGGCGGATCGTCATCTCGGCGACCGCGAGAACGCGCTGCATCATGGCGTGTGCTCCTTCGCGCCGGCAACACCGGTGACGTCCTCGATGAAGACCTCTTCGAGGGTGCGCGCGGCCGCCTTGTAACCAGTGACGACCCCGCCCGCGCCGCGAATCGCGTCGAGCGCGCGCTGCGCGGCGGCCTCGTCCGGCGCGTTCACGAGTCCCGCGCCGGCGGGCTCCAGGCCGAGCGCGCGCAGGCGGCCGGCGGCGGCGCCGCCGGCGTCGCGGAAGGTGATCTCGACGACGCCGCTCCCGCCGATCACCTCGTCGAGCGTTCCCTGGCGCACGACGCGGCCATGGTCGACGATGATGACGCGGTCGCAGATGGACTCCACCTCCGAGAGGATGTGCGAGGAGAGGAACACCGCGGTCCCCTGCTTCTTGAGCTCGAGCAGGAGGTCGCGCACCATGCGC
>DASTOO010000282.1:0-4503 GCA_035762505.1 Candidatus Krumholzibacteriia bacterium | reverse complement strand
TCCCGCAGCGCCGCCACCGCCCGGTCGGTCGCGTCCACGCCTACGTCCGCCGAGAGCAGCAGGGCTTCGATCTCGTCGAGGTCGGCGGCGCCGAGCGCGGAGGAACGCTGCAGCACGCGCGCCAGCGGGTCGAGCAGGCTGGCGCGCGCCCGCTGGAGCTTTGCCTTGAGGTTGAACATCGGGTGCGACGCGGACCGCCCGGCGTCCGGCACACCTAGGCGGTGGAAGCCGCGTCGGCCGCGGCCGCGGCCGGGACGACGCCGCGCGCCTTGAAGCGCTCCGCGTCGTCGAGGTGGACGGAGATCAGCTTGGAGACGCCCGGCTCCTCCATGGTGACGCCGTAGAGGTTGTCGGCCGCTTCCATCGTCTTCTTGTTGTGGGTGATGACGATGAACTGGGTGTGGTCGGTGAACGACCGCAGGAGCTTCACGAAGCGCGCGATGTTGGCGTCATCCAGGGGCGCGTCCACCTCGTCGAACACGCAGAACGGGCTCGGCTTCACCAGATAGATGGCGAAGAGGAGCGACAACGCCACCAGCGCGCGCTCGCCGCTGGAGAGGCTCGAGATGTCGTGCAGCTTCTTGCCACGCGGACTGGCGACGATCTTGATGTTCGCCTCGAGCGGGTCCTCCGAGTCCACGAACATGAGGTCCGCCTCCCCGCCGTCGAAGAGCGTCATGAAGGTCTGCTTGAAGTTGTCGCGCACCTTGTCGAAGGTCTCGCCCAGGAGGCGGCGCGCCTCCTTGTTGATGCGCCGAATCGCCTGGGTGAGCGAATCCTTCGCCTCCTCGAGGTCCTGCTTCTGCCGCGTGAGGAAGTCGAAGCGCTCCTTCTTCTCGTCGTGCTCCGACATCGCGAGCATGTTCACCGGGCCGAACTGCTCGAGGCGCGTGCGGATCTCGTCCAGCTCCTCGCGGCTCACCTGCTCCCACTCGCCCGCGTCGAAGCGGCTCCGGTCGGCGATCATCGGCCCGAGGTCCTGGCCGAACTTCTCGCGCGCCTTCTCGAGGAGGCCCGCCATGCGCGTGTCGACCGAGGCCAGCTCCACGTTGACGCGCTCGAGGTTGGCGCGCTTGGTCTCGCGCTGGTCCTTCATCGCCCTGATCTCGGCCTCGAGCGCGTCGCGCGACTCCTTGAGCGCCGCGTACGCCTCATTCTCGGTCTCGATGCGCGCCTCCGCGGCGTCCTTCTCGGTGTGGAGTTTCATCACGGCCTCGCGCGTCGCGGCGATGTCCTCCGTGGAGAGGCGGATCTGCTCCTCGGCGCGGCGCCGGTCATCCTCGCGCGCGTGCACCAGGCCGCCCAGTTCCTCGACCATCTTCTCGTGGTTGCGCACCCGCGTCTCCAGTGCCGCGAGCTCCGCCGCGGCCGTGACGTCGGCCACGCGCAGGGTGCCCACTTCTTCGGCCACGGACTCGCGCTCGCGCTCCACCGCGTGCACCTGTTCTTCGAGCGCGGCGAGGTCGGCGCTCTCGAGCCCCTCGGCGGCGTCCGGCATCTCCGACATCCGGCGCGCGCTGTCGAGCTTGGGCCGCAGCTGCAGCATGGCCTCGCGCGTCTCCGAGATTCCCTGCTCCAGGGCCGTGATCTTCTCCTTCACGCGCACGAGGTGCAACTCCGCGTCGCGCCGGCTGCGCACCAGCCCCTCGTGGGCGCGTTCCTCCGCCGCCAGCGCCGCGCGAATTCCGGCGATTTCCTTCTGCGCCCGCTCCCGCTCCTCCGCCAGGGCCGCGCGGCGCCCGCGCAACCCGCTCTCGCGCGCCTCCGCTTCCGCGAAGGAGCGGTCGATCTCGGCGAGCTTCGACTTCATCTCGAGGAGCGTCACGTCGATGTCGTCCTGCCCGGCCACGAGCACGCGTCCCGGGCCGTCGAAGAACACGCCGTCCAATGTGGCGACGCGCGTGACCCGACCGCCCTCGATGAGGCGCAGCGCGGCCTCGACGTCCTCCACCACGACGACGCCCTCGAGATAGGCGACGAGGTAGGTCGACACGCTCGGGTCGCACTCCACCAGCTCGCGCGCGGGGCCGATGACGCCGGGGCCGGAGGGAAGCTCCCCGCCGCTCACGAAGTGATCCGGGAACAGGATCTGCACACGCCCCGCGTCGCCGCGACGATACGACTTGAGCCACTCCATGGCATCGCGCCGCGAACCGGTGACGACGCTGCGCAGGATGGGAGCCAGACACGCCTCGAAGCACTTGCGGTAGCGTTTCTCCACGCGCACCAGGTCGGAGAGCACGCCCGCCACCGCGCCGTGGCGCCGCAGCTCCTCGGCGGTGCGCGTGTGCTCCTCGTGGACCCGCGTGATGAACTCGCGCTTCTCGGCGAGCTTGGCCAGCGCGCGGCTGGCGTCGGCGAGCTCGCCGTCGCCGGCCACGATGGCGGCGGAAGCGTTGTCGATGATGGCGGCGAGCGACGTGAGCTCGCCCTGCTTGGCGGCAAGGACCGTCTGCTGCGCGGCGACGCGGGCCTCGATGCCGGACAATTCCTCGACGCGCGTGGCCTCCTCGGCGGAGAGCTCGTCCAGCTGGGATTCGATTACGTCCTGGCGCCGGGCGAGGTCGTTGAGGGTCGCCTCGACCTGCTCCAGCACGCCCTTCTCCTTGGCCTGCTCGCGCACGAGATCCAGCGCCACCTGCTTCTTCCGGCGCAGCGCGCCGCGCGCCTCCTCGAGGCGCTGGTTCGCCTCGCGCAACGCCGTCGCGCGCGCGGAGAGCCGTGTGCGGGAGTCCGCCAGCGCCGCGCGCCGTTCCGCGGCGGCCGCGCGCGCGTCCGCCAGGTCACGGTCGATCTCGGCCATGCGCGCCCGCGCGCGCTCGATCTCCTCGTTGTCATCGCGGATCCGTGCGTGACTCGCATTCATGCGCTCGGTGTGCACGGCGACGCGCTCGTCGAACTGCTGCAGCGACGTCATCGCCGCGTAGCGGGCCTCGTTCAGATCCTGCAGGCGCTTCTCGAACTCGGCCGACGCGACGCGCTGCTCCTGCAGGCGGGTTTCGCGGATCTGGATCTCGTTGTCGCCCACGAGGCGCACGCTCTCCTGCGACTCGCGCTCGGCGTGCAGCTCGTCGCGGCGGCGCAGGATGTCGAAGAGCGAGCCCTTGAGGAGCGCGATCTCCATCGCGTCCGCCTGCTCCTTGAGGGACTGGTAGCGCCGCGCCTTCCCCATCTGGTACTTGAGCGAGCGCAGCTCCTTGTCGAGCTCGTTGAGTATGTCGACCAGGCGCGTGAGATCCTGCTCGGTGGCCTTGATCTTCCGCTCCGCCTCCTCGCGCTGGATGCGGTAGCGCATGACGCCGGCCGCCTCCTCGAGCAGGTGGCGCTTCTCGTCCTCCTTCTCCGAGAGGACCTTCTCGATCATGTCGCGCTCGATGATGGCGTAGGCGCTGTTGCCGAGGCCGGTGTCGACCAGGAGGCCGCGCACGTCCTTCAGGCGCACGGGCTGTCCGTTCACCAGATACTCGCTGACCCCGCTCCGGTACAGGCGCCGCCCGATGCGGACCTCCTTGTACTCCAGGTTCAGCGAGTGGTCCTCGTTGTTGATGGTCATGAAGACCTCGGCCATGCCGAGGGGCTTGCGCAGCCGCGTGCCGTTGAACAGCACGTTCTCCATCTTGGTGTTGCGGAGCATGCGGGTGCGCTGCTCGCCGAGCACCCAGCGGATGGAATCGACCACGTTGGACTTGCCGCAGCCGTTGGGACCGATGATGGCCGTCACCCCGCCCGAAAAATCGAGCTCGAGGCGCGACATGAAGGACTTGAAACCGGAGATTTCGAGCTTACGCAGCTGCAAGTGCGGCCCCCGCCGGGAAAGTGGCGTCGCAACGCGACGTTCAGTGATTACTCAGGGATTTTGGTGATGCGAGTAAATCGCACCTGCGGAACGGCGTCCAGATTTTTTTTGACCTCCCGCGCTTCCTCCCGCGTCCGGAACGGACCCGAGTAGACGCGGTACCACTTCCCCTTGGCGCCGAGGTCGAGAAAGACGATGAACACCGGGAATTCACGGCTCTGCAGGAAGTCCACTTCCTCGCGCGCGCGGATCGACTCCTGGAAGGAGCTGATGTGGATCATGTACCAGTCCTTCCAGCGCGCCTCGAGGTCCGCCATGACGTGGATGTCGACCGGACTGATGAGCTGGGTGCCGCCCGTGCGCCCGCCGGTGTCGGCGGGGTTTACCGGCGGCCGCATCGTCTCGCGGGCGGTGGTGTCGGGCGCGGTGTCGGCGGCCGTGAAGGCCGCCGAGTCGACCGTCGCCTGCGCCGTCGTGTCGGGCGAGAGCGGCACCGGGGCGGGTTCCACCACGCCGGCGCCGGTCTCGTCGTTGTTCGTTGCCGCCGGGTCGTCCGGCGTCGCAGTGCCGGCGCCGTGGTCCTGCGTGAACCACCATCCCGCGAACGCGATCACCACGACGCCGAACACGATGATCGCGATGCGCGGCGCGAGCGACGCGTAGCGCGGTTCGTCCGCCGCCGCCGCGCGCGCCCGCGGGGGCACGCC
>DASTOO010000281.1:0-2715 GCA_035762505.1 Candidatus Krumholzibacteriia bacterium | reverse complement strand
GATGGCGAGGTTGCGCTCGCTGGCGCGCTTCTGGTTGGACTCCTTGCGCAGGCTCTGGTCGAGGACCGACTTGCTGCCGGCGTCGACGCGCGCGTACTTGCCGGTCAGGAGGCCGCCCGCGAGCGGCGACCACGCCACCATCCCTATGCCGAGCGCGCGACACATGGGGAATATCTCGCGCTCGATCGCCCGTTCCGTGAGCGAGTACTGCATCTGCGCGCCCGCGAAGCGCGACCATCCCCGCAGCTCCGCCATGGTGTTGGCCCGCGCCACCACCCAGGCCGGGGCGTTGGATACGCCGGCGTGCAGCACCTTGCCCGCGCGCACGGCGTCGTCGAGCGCGCGCATGACCTCGTCGATCGGAACGGTGAAGTCCCAGGCGTGCACCCAGAACAGGTCGAGGTAGTCGGTCTGGAGACGCGCGAGACTCGCGTCCAGTGACTGGACGAGGCTCTTGCGGTGCGACCCGCCGGAGTTGGGGTCGCCGGGCCGCATCGCGAGCGCGTACTTGCTGGCGATCACCAGCGTTTCGCGCCGCCCGGCGACGAACTCGCCGAGGTACGACTCGCTGGCGCCGCCGGTGTAGAAGTTCGCCGTATCGACGAAATTGCCGCCGGCTTCGACGTACGCGTCGAAGATCCGGCGGCATTCGTCTTTCGGAGTCCCCCACCCCCACTCGGTGCCGAATGTCATCGTCCCGAGTGAGAGGGGGGAAACGCGTAGCCCGCTTCCGCCCAGAAGGCGAAAACGATCAAGGATTGGGGACACCGTTCGGCTCCCTCGGAGCCTCGGGGCGTCTCACATCGTTGCGGTCGCGGTCACGAAAGCGGTCACGGTCGCTGCTCTCGGGGCGCTCGGCACGGTCGCGATCCCCGCGCTCGCGGTCACCGCGGTCCCGGCCGCCGCGTCCACCCCGCCGGCCGCGCCGCATGTCGCGCATATCGCGCGACTCGCGCGGTTCACGCGACTCGCGCGGCTCGCGTATCGAACGCGGCATGTCGTCCGGCCGAAGCGCGTTGGCCTTGCCGCGCATGTACCGCTTGAACTCATAGAGAATGTCGAACAGGTCGTTCCATAGTTTGGCGAAGAGCGCCAGCACGATGCCGGTGAGCAGGATGCCGATGACGTCATCGACGATGTCCACACCGTAGAAACCGAGGTACGAATCGAATGCCGGTACGTCCCGGAGCATGGCCAGGACGTTGATCCGCGCGAGTGCGGCGACGATTACGCCGATGAGCACGGAGCGGGCGTACAGGGTGCGCATGTTCGCGAAACGCCCGGTCAGGTCGATGTCGCCGTGGCGCCAGTAATTACTGACGACCGTGACGATCATGCTCGCGATCGCGAGCAGGCGCACGACGGCGCCGATTGATTGTGAATCCACTAGAGCCTCCTGGTTGGAGTATTGGCCGGAATACTATCCGCGCGCGTGCCCGGCGTCAACGACACGATTCTGTCGCTAACCCGCTGCAAATGCGCCATATCGTGTGAAGCAACCACCGCCGCGCCGCCCACCGCCACGCGCGCGCCGACGAGACCCCGCAGGACCGCCTTCCCCGCCGCGTCCAGGCAGGACGCCGGTTCGTCCAACAGGAGGAGCGAGGGCGAGAGCGAGTGCGCGATGGCGAAGGCAACGCGCCGCATCTCTCCGAACGAGAGCTGAAACGGAGAGCGATCGAGGAACACGGCCGGGTCGAGCCCGCAGTCCCGCAGGCTCTCCGCCGCGCGCGCTTCGATCTCCGCCGCGACCGCGCCCCGGCGCTTGAGTCCGAACGCGATCTCCTCGCGCACCGTCTCGGCGAAGAAGAGGCGCTCCGGGCTCTGCGGCAGGTAGAGCGCGGAGCCCTGGCCGCGCGCGACGCGCCCCGCGGACGGCAGCAGCGCCCCGCCTGCGATGAGCAGGAGCGTCGACTTGCCCGCGCTGTTGGGGCCGAACACGCCCGCGCTCTCTCCCGGCGCGACGCGAAGATCCACGCCCGACAGAACGACCGTGTCTCCGTAGGCGAAACCGACGCGCTCCATCTCGAGCGCGGGCGGTCCCGCCGGCGCCGGGCGTGTTCCCGGCAGCGGCGCCCCCGCGTCGTCCGCCGCCCCGGCGTCCGCCGCGCCCGGCGGCGCGCCCTGGTACACGACGCGCCCGCGGTCGAGCACGATCGCGTGCCGCGACAGCGGGACGTCCTCCCCCGGCGTCGCCCATACCACCGCCGCACCCGCGCCGTTCAGTTCGCGCACGAAGCCGGTCACGAGCGCGCGGTTGGCTTCGTCGAGATAGGCGAGGGGCTCGTCGAGCAGGAGCAGGTCGGGATCCTCGAGCCACACCGTCGCCATCGCGAGCCGCTGCTTCTCGCCCCCCGAGAGACGGTGGGGATTGCGCGCGAGCACCGGCCCCAGCACGAAGCGCTCCACCGCCTCCGCGATGCGGGCGTGGCGCGCGGGCGCTTCCGGCGCGACGGAGAGTGCCAGCTCCCGCGCGACGGTCGACGCAACGAACTGGTTGTCCGGGTCCTGCATCAGCATCGCGACGCGGCGGGCATTCCGCTCGAGCCCTCCGGCGCGCAGCGGAATCAGCCCGGCGAGGGCCGCGAGCAGGGTGCTCTTGCCCGAGCCGTTGCCGCCGGCGACGGCCGTCCACGATCCGGGCGCGATGTCGACGGAGACGCCGTCCAGGGCGGGCCGCGCCGCCGCATCGTATGAAACGACGGCGTCGCGAAG
>DASTOO010000280.1:0-2842 GCA_035762505.1 Candidatus Krumholzibacteriia bacterium | reverse complement strand
ACCCGCACCAGGCCGTCGGCCACGGGTGAGGCGGGGCCGTTCAACTCGGCCAGCTCGGGCGCGAACGCTTCCGCGAACGACAGGCCGAACTTCTTCTCGACCTCCCGGACATCGAGGTAGAGGTTGCACATCAGGCTCATGATGACGTGGCGGCGCACCAGGTCCGCATCGTCCAGCCGGACGCCGCGCTCCACGGGCAGTCGCTTTTCGTCCAGCGCCTGGTAGTACGCGGGCAGCTTCTTCACGTTCTGCACGTAGGCGCCCTGCACGTCCCCGATGCCGGAGATCCCGACCGCGACCATGTCGCGCGCGCTCTGCACCGTATAGCCCATGAAGTTCCGGTGCAGGCGGCGAGCCTCGATCGCGCGCGAGAGCTCGTCGTCGGGCAGTGCGAAGTGATCCATCCCGATGGTGCGGTACCCCGCGTTCGTGAAGGTGTCGATCGTGAGACCGAGGAGATCGAGCTTGAGCGACGCGTCGGGGAGCGCTTCCTTGCTGATGTGCTTCATGTGCCCCTTGATCCAGGGCACGAACGCGAACGAGTAGGCCGCCACCCGGTCCGGCCGCAGCCCGATGACCTCGTCGAGGGTGCGCCGGAACGCGTCCACGCTCTGGTACGGGAGGCCGTAGATGAGGTCGAGGTTGACCGAGGAGAAGCCCTCCGCGCGCGAGTGATCGACGAGCGCCTTCGTCAGCTCGTAACTCTGCACGCGGTTGACCGCCGCCTGCACCTGCGGGTCGAAATCCTGCACGCCGAGCGAGATGCGATTGAACCCGAGCCGGCGCAGCACTTCCACGTGTTCGCGCGAGGTGACGCGCGGATCCACCTCGATGCCGATCTCGGCGTCGGGCGTGAATGCGAAGCGCTCCGCGAAGGCGCGGAACACCTCCGCCAGCTCCGCCGGCGTGGAATAGGTCGGCGTGCCGCCGCCCCAGTGCATCTGGGAAACGCGGCGGCGGTCGGGCAGATGCGACGCGAGCAGGTCGATCTCGCGCGCGACGTACTCCAGATAGCGGTGCGAGATGTGGCGATGCTTCGTGATCACCACGTGGCAGCCGCAGTAGTAGCAGCGCTCCTCGCAGAACGGGAGGTGCGCGTACAGCGAAAGCGGCTCATCGGACCGCGCGTTGGCCGCGGCGAGACGCTCACGGTAGTCGGCTTCGGTGAAGCCGGAATGGAACTCGATCGCGGTGGGATACGACGTGTAGCGCGGCCCCGGCCGGTCGTAGCGCGCCAGCAACTCCGTGGTCGAGACGCCGGGGGTGGCGCTCATGCCGGATCCTTCACGGGAAAGACGCGGGCCGCAACGGTTTCGACCAGCGCTTCCACGGAGGCGATGGGCGTCTCGGGAAGAATGCCGTGGCCGAGATTCATGATGTGCCCGGGCGCGTCGCCGGCGGCGTCGAGAACGGCGCCGGCCTTCTCTCGCACCGCGGCCGGCGCGGCGAACAGCACGTGCGGATCGAGGTTCCCCTGCAGCGCCACACGGCCATCGGTCAGGCGGCGCGCCTCATCCAGCGGGGTGCGCCAGCACACGCCGAGCACGTCGGCGCCGGTCTCGATCGCGTCCACGAGCGTGTGTCCCGCGGCGGGCGCGAAGTAGATCAGCGGCGCGTCCCCGCGCTTGACGCCGCGCACCAGCCGCTGGACCGCGGGCAACGCGAAGGCGCGATAGTCCTCGCGCGACAGGATTCCCGCCCACGAATCGAAGATCTGCAGCGCCTGCGCGCCGGATCGGATCTGGAAATTGAGATAGTCCGCCATGCCGTCTGCGAGCTTCTCCAGCAGATGGGTCAGCGTCGACGGCTCGCGGAACATCATCTTCTTCACTTCGCCGAACCCCTGGCGCCCCTCGCCTTCGACCATGTACGCCGCCAGCGTGAACGGGGCGCCGCAGAAGCCGATCACGGGCACCTTGCCGTCGAGTTCCCGGCGCAGGAGCGCGATCGCCTGGCCGACGTACGGGACGACCTCTTCCATGGGCGCGGCGGAGAGGGCGTTCACCTGTGCGCGCGTCCGGATCGGTGTCGCGAGCCGCGGCCCCGGATCGAAATTCAGCGGACAGCCGATGGCCTCCACGGGGATGAGAATGTCGGAGAAGACGATGGAGGCGTCGAAGCCGAAACGCCGGATCGGCTGCAGGCTCGCCTCCGCGGCGAGCTCGGGGGTCTTGCAGAGTGTGAGGAAATCGGCACGCTGCCGCAGCTCGCGATACTCCGGGAGGTAGCGGCCTGCCTGGCGCATCACCCACAGGGGAGGACGGTCGACCGGCTGACGCCGGCATGCTCTCAGGAATCGATCATTCACGTGCAGCCACCCGCACACAGTATATGCCCGCATCGATGCGCAGGGAAGCGCGTCGGGTGAAATTCTTCACATCATTGTGGCGGCGGCGCGTATTTCGTCTGCGCCCAGAAATCTCATGTGATTATCCGCTGGCTCGTGCGCGGAGCGGAAAACGCGCAACTTTCTGGTTGCATGTTCAGCGTGCGGTGCATACAATGCAACCAGGAGGTTGCACATGACACGCCACGACGAGGACCGTATCGAGCGGAAGATTCTGCTGCGGGCGCCCCGATCGCGGGTATGGCGCGCGCTCACCGACTGGAAGGAGTTCAGCCACTGGTTCGGCGTCGACATGGAGGGCCCGTTCACGCCGGGCGCGCGCGTGGCGGGAGCGATCCGGCATCCCGCATACGCGCACCTCCGGTTCGACATCGTGATCGACCGCGTTGAGCCGGAGCGGCTCTTCGCGTGGCGCTGGATTCCCGGCGCCATGGAGCCGGGCAAGGACTACTCCCGCGAACCCTCGACGCTGGTGACATGCACGCTCGAGGAGAC
>DASTOO010000279.1:0-8363 GCA_035762505.1 Candidatus Krumholzibacteriia bacterium | reverse complement strand
TATAAACACAAAACCTTAGGCGATTTCGTGTCGCCGCGGGCCACAACCGATGATCTCGCTGCGATCACCCTTGCTGCTCGTCATTGCGACCGCCGCGTACGCGCTGGCGGCGTACGCGCCGCCCGGCCTCGCCCGCTGGTTGGGAATTCCGGTCGTCATCGGGTTCGGCATCCTCCTCCCCGGCGTGTTCATCAACCGCATCGCGCGGCTCCGGGGCGGCGATCCCATCGACGCGGCCGCACTCGCGTGCACGAGCGGCCTCGCGTTCCTCCTCGCGACGGCCTTCGTCTGGGTCCTCACCGGCGTTTCGGTCGACGCGTTCCGCATGGCGCTGCCCGTGATGGTCCTGACCCTCGCGGCCCTGTCGCCGCGGCGCGACCCGACGCGCGTGAATCCGGTCCACACCCGCATTCGCACGCGCGACCGGCGCCTCCTCGTCGTGCTGGCTCTCCTCATCGTCCAGCCGGTGATCGGGGTGGTGCTCACCGGGCCGCCGATCGAGCTGACCGGCGACACCATCGATCACGCCGGTTACGTGTCCGAGATCGCCCGCACCGGCGATCCCTTCCCCACCGCCGCGATCTACCTGGATCCCGGCGAGGACGGCGAAGACTTCCGCAAGGGGCTGCTGCACGCCATCTACGGATTCACGGCACGGCACACCGGCACGTCTCCCATCGACGTCCTCGGCGCGTACGGCGCCTTCCTCCTCCTCGTCATGACCCTGGTCGTTTACGCCGCGGCCCGCTCGCTGCTGAAGAACCATCGCCTGGCCGCGGCGATCGCCGTGGTGCTGTTCCTCACCGCAAGCGACTGGGGCGTGTGCGATCCGATGGTTCGCGCCGCGTTCTATCCCAATCGTTTCGGGACGGCGTTCCTGCTCATGTTCATCGCCTCGGCGATGGAGTATCTGCACCGCGGCCCGACGAGCGCGATGCGCTGGTGCGCGGTCTACGCCTTCGCGGCGACCGCCGTCCACGTGCAGTACGCCGTCCTCGTGGCGGGCGTGGCGGCGATCATCTTCCTGTGGCGGACGTGCTCCCCGTGCACGGGCCTCGAGCACTGGGCCCGCTCGGTCCGGATTGCGTTCTGGGGCGGTCTGGGGGCCGGGCCGTTCATGGTGTACCGGCTGGCAACCGCGTATCGCACCAATCCGCTCCACGAGCAGGTGCAGGGCGCGGTGTTCGTCTCCGACTCGTGGTTCGTGGCCGATCCGGTGCGGCTGTGGGGGACCTTCGGCCCGCTCGGCCTGGCCGCGATCGTGTGCATCGGCCCGCTGTGGAAGTTCCGCCGCAGCATTCCCGGCGTGGGCTTCGCCATCGCCGCGCTCATCACGTATCTCGTCATCGAGATGGTGCCCTTCGTGATGACGCCGCTGTACGGCGCCATCCGCTATCTCGCGTTCCGGCTGGACCCGATGGTCCCGTTCTATCTGCTCCCGGCGTTCCTGCTCGCACGCCGGCCCCACGCGCCGGTGGCGAAGATCGCGGTCGCGATCGCGCTCGTCGCCGTCGTCATCCCGATATTCGGACGCACGGCGTTCTCGCCGCGGATCCTCGAAGCAGAGCATCGCCGCGGACCCGACCGCTGGGCCCGCGGCTTCTTCCAGCTTGCGACCGCGCTCCCCCCGGGCTCCGTGGTCGCGAGCGACCCGGTGACGTCGTACCTGATGTCTGCCTTCACGCCGTACTACGTGGTGTGCACCCTCGACCAGCACGCGCCCCCCAACGACCTGCGCGTCGAGCAGCGCATGAACGCCGCGCGCGACATCGTGAGCCCGTACACCACGGCCCGCGAGAAGGACTTCCTGATCGTCGAGAATCGCGTGTCGCACGTCGTGATCAACAAGGCTCTCCCGTCCGACCTCATTCTCAACTACTGGACGCTGGAGCCCGCGGCGGCGCAGGAGGCGCAGGAGATGTTCGAGTCCCTGCGCTACGAGTTCGAGGCGACACCCCTGGACGACGGCCTCACCGTGTTTCGCTGGAGGCACGATGAGCGCCTGAGCACGCTGCCGCGCCCCGCGCCACGGCCGGTGGTGGAGCAGCTCCCGGCGGGAGCGCAGCCGGTCGGGATGGCGGCGGGTGAAGCGATACTGGCAGGGGCCAATATGCGCGGCGCCGGGATCCTCCCCGCGGGCGGCGAACTGGTGCTCGATCTCTACTGGTCGCGCGCGGAACACACCGTCCCGGGGACGTACGTGGTGACGGTGCGGTTCGACCGCAAGGACCTGACCTTGCCCTTCGGCGGCCGGCCGTTTCCGAAGATCACGCGCAAGGTGGTGGAGAAGGTGCGGCGGGAGCGCTACCGCTTCCGCGCCGACCACATGATCCACGGCGGGCTCTTCGCGCCCGACGCGTGGCGGGACGGAGAGATCGTGGAGGACGACGTTCGCATCCAGCTTCCGGGCGACATCGCTCCGGGCCGGTACCGCGTGCAGGCCAAGATGCGGCGGGTGGCGAACCAGCCCAACCACCTGCTGCGCGACTTCCTCTACGACGACGACAGTCTCTCCGGGGTCGAAATCGGCGAGATCACGATCCAGAAGTGGTAGGGCGGGCTCCCATCAACCTCTCCGCTTCCAGTCTATTATGGTACGCGCACAGCAGCCTCAGATTGTCCATCGTGCTCGCTCCGCCGCGAGCGACGGGCGTCCTGTGATCGATCTGTAATACGTGCCTGGACCCGCAGCGCCGGCCATCCGGGCCTTTGTAGGTGCACTGCCCGTTGTCTCTGGCAAAGACCTGGTCTCTCACCGCCACGGGGACGTAGCGGCCTTCTCTTGACGCCTGCGACGTGCCTGCGCGGAGTCGCCCTTCCTGATTCTCCCGTCGCTCGCGGCGCGCTGACGGATCGTGCTTTTCCAGGAACAGATCCATCGCGACCTCGAAGACCTGTTCATAGGAGGGATTCGGCGGCAACCGGTGCGCGGCGAGGGACTTGATCTTCTCGAACTTCTTCTCGAAGGCCTCGGTCGCGGTGAACTTGAAGACCTTGCGGGTTTGGAATTGGAAGTGCGCCGCGCCGCCGACCTCTCCGGGACACGCGGGAGGTTCGGCCCGCGCGCCGGCGAGATCACCGCTGTTACAGCGGTGGTTTTCTTGCCACCCGGTGTCCACTGCCGGAGCCGGAATCGCTTCCGGGGCCGCATCCGCCGCGGGCTGAACCACGGGAACCCGCATGACCACCGTCCGCACTCGATCTCCCGGCAGCGCGGCGCGCGGGTCGTACTCTGCGACGATCGCTTCCACCTCGCGCTGGGACTTGTTCCGGATACGGGAGAGAATATCGCCCTTGTTCTCCGGGGTAAGAATCTTCGAGACCTGCGAGATCGTGCTCGGGTTCACCTCGCCGGCGTCCAGCAGGCCGTAGACCTCGGGAAAACACGCCAGACATCGCGCCGCCCGGATACGGAGGTTCGCCGCGGACTCGGAGTAACCGAGTCCGTTCGTGCAGTAATCGAACATGGACGCGTACGCCTGCTTGAGGTGCAGCTTCCGTCTTTCGATTTCATTCAGATGCTGCAGTACGCTGAGTGTGGCCGAACGCTCGCGGCGGGTGAGTTCGACGGTTCGAGAGAGAATGTCCTTATCAGAGAGAGAACGAAGTGACAGTGACATGAGCGCGACCTCCTTCGTGTTGGTACCAAACCAGCGCGGGAGGAGCGCTGACAAAATCAATATAGCAATGAATGTTAACCAGTCAACGCACAGGATGTTGTGGCGAGGACACGGCGGCGCACAACGATGCAACCCAGTTGCCGTGTCGCGCGCGATCCGCTACAATCGCGCCATGCTCGCACAACCGTCCCGAGAACTCGAAGTCTTCGACAACCCGCACCCCGACCGGGACTATCTGATCTCGTTCGAGTGCCCGGAGTTCACCTGCCTGTGCCCGCGCACCGGCCAGCCCGACTTCGCGACCATTCGCATTCGTTATGTGCCGGATCGCCGCTGCGTGGAGTTGAAGGCGCTGAAACTCTACCTGTGGTCGTATCGCAACGAAGGCGCGTTCCACGAGGCGGTGACGAACCGCATTCTGGACGACATCGCCGCCGCGTGCGGCCCGCGCTTCATCGAGGTCGTGGGAGACTTCATGGTGCGGGGCGGGATCCACACCGTGGTAACCGTGCGACGGGGAGAGTCGCCCGCGGCGTAGGCGGCGCGGCCCCGCTCTACTCCTCCCCCTTCTTCTCCTTCACCATCGGCACGAAGCGCACCACCGTGATGACGCGCTTCGTCACCTTGCCCTTCTTCTTCTCGACCATGAGCAACTCCTGGTAGCTCGTTCCGACCGGAATCACCATGCGCCCGCCTTCGGCGAGCTGGTCGACCAGGGCCTGCGGAATCTCCGGCGGTGCCGCGGTCACGACGATGGCGTCGAAGGGCGCCTCCTCCGGCCACCCCTGGTAACCGTCGCCGATGCGCACGTGGACATTGTCGTACCCCAGCGACTCGAGCAGGCCGGCGGCGGCTTCGCCCAGCGGTTTCACGATCTCGATCGAATAGACGTCCTTCACGAGCAGCGACAGCACCGCCGCCTGGTACCCCGATCCGGTCCCGATCTCGAGCACGCGGTCGCCGGGTCCGGGATCGATCGCCTCGGTCATGAGTGCCACGATGTACGGCTGCGAGATCGTCTGTCCGAAGCCGATCGCGATCGGATAATCCTCGTAGGCATCCTCCTGCGCGGGCTCCGGCACGAAGCGGTGGCGCTCGACGGCGCGCAGCGCGTCCAGCACGCGCGGGTTCGCGATCCCGCGGCGCTCCATCTGCTGGTCGACCATCTTCTCTCGTTTCCTGGTCATCTCGTCCTGCTGCGCGGAGGCGGAGGTGAATGCGAGCACCGCGACCGCAATCGGCAGGAAATACCTGCCTGCCATCCTGAATCTCCTCCCGGGCCGTTTGCGCCGGCCATGCGTGGGCTCTATTATAGAGGGGATGATATCGCAGCCGCGCACGTCAACCAACCCCCTGCCTCGAAACCGCCGGCCCTCGCGCGGCGTCGCTGCGGGACTCCTCATCCTCGCCGCCTTCCTTGGCGCCTGCGGCGCGGGCGACAGCGGCGTCGACCCGAGTGAGCGGCTGTGCAACGGCGAGGCCGGCCTCGGCGCACTGATCCAGGGCCGCGCGGAACCGTTGGCGTTCTGCCTCGACGACGATGACGTATCGGTGACCCTGACGGCGTTCGACCGCTACGACGTCAGCGCCGGCATGAATACCCCCGACGGCGCCTTCCGGATTCGCATGGTGTTCGCACTCCGGCCGGACTTTCCCGTGTCGCTGGTTCCCGTGCCGACCCTCGACGAAGCCATCATGTACCCCGGCAGGGCGTGGATCTACTACGAAGAAACGCCGGACGGCGGCGACGCGATCGGGTCACTCGAGGTGACGGGAGGGGCCTTGCGGCTCGGCTTCAGCGACGAGAACGTGCTCACGGGAATGCTCGAGGATATCACCCTTACCATGCGCTATCCGGCGACCGGCAACGCGGTCGGCACGCGCACGCTCTCCAAAGGATTCTTCTCCCTCTCCGTCAAGAGCGCGGACGCGGCGCGCTGACGCTCCCTGCGGTCGGCACCAGCCGGCACTTGATCGCATCGTGCAATCGCGTTAGGGTAGGGACATGATGCTCTACTTCGCGTCCATTCTGGGCGACGTCTCCACCACCACCCGCGGGCTCTTGATCGCGGGCGCCATCGTGGCGGCCGCGCTGGTGGTCGGCTTCATCGTGGACCGCGTGCTCGTCGCCAGCCTGCGGCGCCTCGCCGCCAGCACATCCGGCAAGCTCGACGACGTCATCATCGGCGCCCTGAAGAACGTCTCGATCTGGGCGTGCGGCCTGATCGGCCTCTACATGGCGCTCCCATTCCTGCCGCTCCCCGAGAAAATCGACGACGAGATCACCACCGGCACGCGCATCGTCGTGATGCTCCTCTCGATCGTCGTGGCTGCGCGTTTCGCGAGCGGCATCGCGGTGCACTACGCGCACAAGGTGGTGCCGTCGTCCGCGAGCCTGGCGAAGGTCGTCGTCAACCTCATCATCTTCACCATCGGGCTGCTGGTCATCTTTCAGACCATGGGCATCCAGGTCACGCCCATCATCACCGCGCTGGGTGTGGGCGGCCTGGCCGTGGCGCTGGCGCTGCAGCCCACGCTGGCGAACTTCTTCGCGGGGATCCAGCTCCTGTCCCTCAAGGAGGTCAACACGGGCGACTACATCATCCTGGATACCGGGCAGGAAGGCTATGTTCACGACATCGGCTGGCGCTCCACCACGCTGCGCATGCTTCCGAACAACCTGGTGGTCGTGCCCAACACCAAGATGACGGAGGCGATCATTACGAACTTTGCGCTCCCATCCCGCCCCTTCGGTGTACGGCTGGGCATCGGCGTTTCCTACGCAAGCGATCTCGCGCGGGTGGAGCAGATCTCCATCGACGTGGCGCGCGAGGTGGTTCAGCGCGTCGAGGGGGCGGTAAAGGAGTTCGAGCCCGTGGTGCGTTTCAGCGCGTTCGGGGATTCGAGCATCAATTACAACCTGATCGTCCAGGTCTCCGAGTTTCCGGCCCAGTACGCCGTGACCCACGAGTTGGTCAAGGCGCTCCACGTGCGATTCAACGAGGAAGGCATCGAGATCCCGTTCCCCATCCGCACGGTCTACATGAAGAACCCCGACGCGTGACGCGCCGGGTCGTCACGACCCGGGCGGCCCTCCGCGCGTGTCCTCCGGCCGCTGGAACGCGTTCAGCTCGTCGTCCTGGTAGAGGCGCCCCAGGTAGGGCGCGAGCCCGCCCAGCACGATGAGCGTGACGTCGCTCTTCTCACCCGACGCCACCACGATCTCGGAGCCGTCCGGGCTCCAGCCCGGCATGCTCTTCCCGCGCGCCTTCTTGGTGAGACGCAGCGCGCGGCCGTCGTCGACGCGGATCAGGTAGATCTCCGCCACACCCCAGTCGTACGCCGCCACCGCGACCACCTCGCCGTCGGGGTGCCACGCCGCGGGCGCCAGGATGCCGCGCGGCTCCGCCACGACCACCATCTGCGCGCTTGCGCGATCGAACAGAACCAGGCGCCCGGCCGCATCGAGCCACGTGACGACGTCGCCCCGCGGCGAGATGCTCGGCGGACCCGCCGGCGCGTCCGAAGAGATTTTCACCGCTCCCGCGCCGGGGCGCGCCTGCAACCACACGCCCGGCGGGCCGTCACGGTCCGAGCCGAACACGAGCTCGCCGGTGGCGCGGCACCAGCCGGGCGCGTAATCGCGCGCCGCGTCGCGCGTGAGGCGCTCCACCCGCCCCGTCGCCACGTCGACCGCGGCCACGTCCTGATTGTCGTTCTCGACCATCGAGAACGCGATCCGTTTTCCGTCCGGCGACCACGACAGAAAGTCCGCGATGCGTCCCGTCGTCACCAGCGCGCGCGTGGAACCGCCCGCGGGGTCGCACACGCAGATCTCCCCCCGTCCATCCGCGAAGAACCGCCGGAACGCGATGCTCCGTCCGTCCGGCGACCACGCCGGCGCGAGCGTGGTGGTGGTCGTGTCGGTGAGGGGCCGGGCCGTCAGCGGGTCCGCGTCGAGCACGCGCTGGTAGACGATCTGGCCCGACCGATCGAAGAGCACCTGGCGATAGCGCAGCTCGCCGCGAATGGCGGCGAGGTCGTAGACCAGGGGACGCATCGCGGGGCGCAGGTTGTGCACCGCGGGCTGGAACAGAGAGAGATAACGCACGTCGGTCGCGGCCAGGTGCCCCACCGTGTCGTCGTAGGGGCCGACCGGTATCTCCTGGTAGCGGCCGCCGGAGTAGAAGGCGAAGTAGGGCTTGCGGTCCGCGATGCGGTCGCCCGCCGACACGCGCGGCGCGAAGCGCTCCGCCACCGGGCGCACCGGACGCATCAGGTCTTCCAGACCAGCCCGGAGTACCTCCCGGTTGATGAAGAACGCGAACAACGCCGCCAGCACCACCGTCGCGCGCGCAAGCGCCCGCGGGCGCGGGCGCGCGATGGCGGCGACGCCGACGATCCCGCACAGGATCAGCGGCGGCAGGTACGGAACCATCCAGCGGAGGATGCCGCGGTCCTCCGTGAACAGCGGAATGAACGGAATGGGTGCAAACGCGACCAGGATGAACGTCGCCCGCCGCGAGAGAAACGCGAACAGCGGCAGGAACGGCAGCGTCTGCTTGAACAGCTGCAGCAGGTCCTTCGGCAGGCGCCGCGCGTACTCCGCGGTGCGGTCGAGCGGCGCCGTGCTCTTGCGCGCCGCCTCCTCCAGCGTCTCCCTGCCCTCGTAATCGAGCGACGTCTCGCGCAGCATCCACGGTGTCGCCTTGGACTCGAATGCCCCCGACCGCGACAGCACCG
>DASTOO010000278.1:0-2038 GCA_035762505.1 Candidatus Krumholzibacteriia bacterium | reverse complement strand
CGCACCGCGGCCGCGCGCGATATGATGAGGTCGGTGTCGAGCGGCAGATGCGGCCCGTGGGGCTCGATCGCCCCCACCGGGATGAGAATGCACAGCGGATCGCCCGACCGGGTGGCTGCGGCGAACTCGTCCGAGGTGAGCTCCGCCGCGAACACGCGCTCTCCGCCCGGCGTCACGGATTCTCTCCCAGTCGTTCCCGGTCGATCAGCGTCCGGCGGTCGATCTTGCCGCGGTCGTTGCGCGGAAGGTCGTCCACAAACACCACCCAGCGCGGGTACTTGTGCTTCGACAACCTGGTCTTCACGTGCTCCTGGAGCTCGCGCCCCAGGTCATCGCCGCCGCGCACCCCTTCCCGCACCACGACGAACGCCTTCGGCTTGGTGAGGCCGGCGTCCTCGGCGGGGATCACCGCTGCCAGCGCCACCGTCGCGTGCGTCATCAGGCACTCCTCGATCTCGAGCGGGGCGACGAACACACCGCCCACCTTGAAGAGACTGTCCGCGCGTCCCGAGAACCAGAGGTAGCCGTCCTCGTCCATGCGGAAGAGATCCCCCGTGCGACACCAGCGCCCGTGGAACGTGGCCCAGCTCTTGTCGCGGTCGCCGTGGTACTCGAGTGCCACACTGTCCCCGCTCACCCACAGGACCCCCGTCTCCCCGCGCGGAAGCTCGGGCTGGCCCGGAGCACGCGCCTCCGTCGGGAGGATGCGCAGCTCGTACCCCTCGACCGGGCGGCCGAGGGATCCCGGCTTGATGTCTCCCGGCCGGTTGGACGCGTAGATGTGGAACATCTCCGCCGAGCCGATGCCGTCGTAGACGTCGTTCGCGAAGCGCGCCCGGAAGCGCTCGAGCAGTGGCGGCGGGAGGGCTTCACCCGCCGAGAGATGGAAGCGGACCGAGGAAAAGTCGAGCGGCGCCTCGCCACGCTCACGGCGGGCGGCGTCGTACTCGAGGAGCTTCGACATCATCGTGGGCACGTTGGTCACGATGGTCGGGCGGTACATCGCGACCGCGTTCGCGAGCGCCTCGGGGGTGGGGCGCTCCGCGAACAGGCACGTCGTCGCGCCCACGGCGAAGGGGAACATGAGATTGGTCCCGGTCGCGTAGCCGAAGAAGAGCCCCGGGACGCTCACCGTCACGTCTCCCTTCCGGTACCCGACGGTGCGCCTGGCGTACACCTCGGTGTTGAACGCGAAATCGCGCTGCGCGTGCACGGCGGCCTTCGGCCGGCCGGTGGAACCCGACGTGAACAGCCAGATCGCCGGGTCGTCGCGCCGGATCGTGCGCCGCGGCGTCCGCAGTTCCTCCCCGGCGGCGATGGCATCCCGCAGGGTGGACATCGCGGGACCACCGACCGTGGGCGGAACCTCGCAGTCGCGCTCCGGATCCTCGCCCGTGGACACGTCGGGGACGACCAGCACCGTCTGCAGCGAATCGCAACCCGCGATGGCCGCGGCCAGGTCGCGTGCCACGTCGGGCACGGTGATCAGCGCCGCCGCGCGGACGTAGTCGATGACGTACGCGAGATCGTCGCGCGGCGCGGCCGGATTGCCCATCGTCACCACCGAACCGTTCGCGAGCGCTCCGAAGAATGCCCACGCGAACGCCGGCGTGTCCGGCAGCACGATGTACACGCGCTCCTCGCGCCCGACCCCGCGGTCGCGCAGGAAACGCGCCAGCGCCAGGCTGCGCGATGCAACCTGGGCGTAGGTGTACGTGCGCGCGCCGAACCGGATCGCCGTCTTCTCTGCGAGTCCCTCCCGCAGACGGTCGAACAGGAAGTAGTCGGCGAGCGAGAACGTCTCCGGGAATGTCACCCGCTCCGCGCCCGTCATCGCGCTACACCTTCCCCGTCCGGAACCACCGCCGTGGCCTCGATCTCGACGCGCGCGCGGGGCTCGACGAGCGCGCTGACCGCGACCAGCGTCATCGGCGGATAGTGGCTCCCCATCACCGCGCGGTAGACGCGTCCCAGGTCGCGCTGCGAACGCCGGTACTCGTCGATGTCGGTCACGAACCAGGTCATGCGCACCACGTGC
>DASTOO010000277.1:0-5342 GCA_035762505.1 Candidatus Krumholzibacteriia bacterium | reverse complement strand
GGGCGAGCTGCCAGCGGCGAAGGTGGTGCGGACGGTGTACCACGGCGATTACGAGGGCCTCGGCAACGCGTGGGGAGAGTTCGAGAAGCTGATCGCCGCCGAGGGACACAAGACGGCCGCCGATCTCTGGGAGTGCTACGTTGCGGGGCCGGAGACGGGGCCCGATCCGGCGAAGTGGCGGACGGAACTCAACCGGCCGCTGGCCCGGTGAGATTTGGCGACGGAACCGGGGAAGTCCCGCCGTCCCGGGAGGAATTCTATGAGTCACAGGATCTACGCCGGGTTCACCGCGTTCATCTTCTTCGTGGTCGCGATGGCGCATCTGAGCCGTCTCATCGTCGGCTGGGACGCCGAGTTCGCGGGGTGGATCGTGCCGCACTGGGTGTCGATTCCCGGCCTGATCGTTGCGGGCATCCTGTCCGCGTGGGGCTTCAAGCTGTCGTCGCGCCCCAGCATGCGGCGCAAGTACAGTATTTAGCCGGCGCGGTCGGCACGCCGTTCGCGCGCGATATGGTATCCTCCGCCCATGCTTTCCGGTGAACAGAGCGACACGCATCCTGACATCGAGGCCCGAATCATCGAAGGCTACCGGGTGATGTCACCCGCCCGGAAGTTCGAGATCGTGTGCGCGCTCACGCGCGCGGTACAGGAACTTGCGTTGATCGACATCCGCAGGCGGCATCCCCAAGCGGGCGATCGTGAGCTGGCGTTGCGGCTCGCGTCGCGTTCCATGGATCCAGAGTTGTTGAGGCTGGCGTTCGGCTGGGACGTCCGCGTCGAGGGCTACTGATGGTTGCCGAGCCCGCCGTCGTCGTGGCCAGGCTCGCGCGTGTTCTCCAGGACCTCGGCATTCCTTACGTCATCGGCGGTTCGTTCGCCAGTTCGCTCTATGGAATCCCCCGCGCCACGCACGACGTGGACATCGTCGCGGATCTTCGCGCCGAGCACGTCGAACCCATGGCAAGCGCCCTTGCCGGGGAATTCCACGCAGATACCCGGGTGATGCGCGACGCGATTCGCGACGGTTCATCGTTCAACATTCTGCACGAGGCAACTATGTTCAAGGCGGATATCTTCATGTCCCCGGACGATGCCTGGTCCCGCGAGCGGCTGGCCCGGGCGCGTACGGAGCAGCTGGAGACGGGGGAAGGACCGGTGTCCATCCGCTTCTCCAGTCCGGAGGACACGCTGTTGCACAAGCTGGTGTGGTACAGGCTCGGGAACGAAGTGTCGGATCGACAGTGGACGGATGCCGTGGGGTTGCTCAGGATTCAGAGGGACCATCTTGACGCCGCCTATCTGGATCGCTGGGCTCCGGAGTTGGGAGTATCGGACCTGCTCGAGCGGGCGCGCGCGCGTGCGGGTGATGCGAACCCGCCGCAAAGCGGGCGCACGGGAGGTGCATCGTGATCAAAGGCATGCATGCCATGTTCTACTCGTCGCAGGCGGATGCCCTGCGGAAGTTCTTCCGGGACAAGCTGGGCCTTCCCGCCACCGACGTCGGTGACGGCTGGTTGATCTTCGACGCGCCCGAGGCCGACCTCGGGGTCCATCCCACCGAAGCGGGCGAGCCGGCATCGGGGACGGCCGACATTTCCTTCTACTGCGACGACATCGAACGGACGGTGGCCGAGCTCCGCGCGCGCGGCGTCACGTTCACGCAGCCAATCGAGGATCACGGATACGGCCTGGTGACATTCTTCGAGGTCCCGGGGGACTTCAAGGTGCAGCTGTACCAGCCGAAGTACGGCAAGTAGCCGGGCGTCGCGTAGACAGCAGGTGGTGCGGGGAGTATCCTCCCGGCAGGGGAGAGATGATCCTCATATTCATTCCCAAATGGGAGTAGTCACCTTTTCACAACCGTTGCGGAGTGGCGATGTTGCGACCCGCGCTCGCTCTCATGATTCTTCTCGCCGCCGATTCACCGATGAAGGCGAGCAGCTGATACACTGGCGGGTACCGGGTCTGGCGCGTCCGGCTTCGAACGACGTGCGGCCGCAGAAAGAGACGGAGCGGACGGGGCGCCGAGGTAGCAGGATGCAGACAGTCACGAAGCAGGAGACCACGTGACGTTCGTTCGCATCTGGAGGTTTCGGGCGGCGCCC
Organism: Candidatus Krumholzibacteriia bacterium; assembly: GCA_035762505.1. Classification (GTDB taxonomy): domain Bacteria; phylum Krumholzibacteriota; class Krumholzibacteriia; order WVZY01; family JAKEHA01; genus JAKEHA01. The sequence goes on along the minus strand of DASTOO010000277.1, from coordinate 3,237 downwards.
GGGCGCGCGGGCGCGTTCGAGGCGGCCTACGGCGCGAATGGTGACTGGGCGCGGCTCTTCTCCCGCGCAGCCGGGTACCTGGGAACCGAACTGCTCCGCGCCGTGTACGATGGCGAGTCCTACCTCACGATCGATCGCTGGGAGTCGCAGGAGTCGTGGGACCGCTTCCGCGGTGAACACGCAAGCGAGTACGATGAGCTCGACCGGCGTTGTGAGAAACTGACGATCGAGGAAGAGCAAGTGGGGGACTACCGGGCCGCAAAAGGACTATTGCCGTGAGTATTCATCGATCCATCCGGAAGCGTGCCGCGTTCGTGGGCGCCGTACTCGCGCTGGGAGCGCAGCCGGGTTTCGCGGCGGGGAGCCGGGATGGCACGCTCGTTCAGTACGGGACCATGCACGAAGCCATCGGGAAGCAGAATCACCAGGGGCGCGTTGCGCTGGGGACGCTTGTGAGCCAGCCGCACTTCTTCGGTGTCGCGGCCCTGGAAAAGCTTCAAGGCGAGATAACCATTTTCGATTCCGACGCGACCGTCACCGGTGTCACCGCGGAAGGGAAGCTCGCGCCCATCCGGGGAGACGACCTCCAGGCGACACTGCTCGTCGGCGCCTACATCCCCGCGTGGACCGACTGCCAGGTGGAGAGCGACGTCCCCGCCGCCGGCTTCGACGCGACGATCCGCGACGCGGCGGAGAGGGCCGGGGTCGACGTCTCGAAGCCGTTTGTGTTCACGATCGAGGGCGAGTTCCGCGACGTCAGAATGCACGTCATCAACGGGGCATGCCCGATGCACGCGCGGCTTAAGAAGATCGAGCTTCCCAGGGAGCAGACTCCGTTCGAGGGCGAGTACGCAAGCGTTCGCGGGCGCCTGGTCGGCGTGTACGCGAGCGACGCCGTGGGAGAGCTGACGCATCCCGCCACCTCGACGCACGTCCATCTCCTCTTCGAGGATGGCGCGTCGGGAATAAAGTCAACCGGGCACGTCGAGCGGGTCGGTCTGGTTACGGGAGCGGTGCTCAAGCTCCCGACGAAGGGCTGAACGGAGGAAACCATGAGAGCGCGAGTCCCAGGAGGTCGCACATGACGCCGGCACGCCGCACGATCCAGGAAGGATTGGTGGTGGGGCTCATCGCCGCCGTCTCGGTGGCGTTGTTCTACGCGATCTTCGATTTCCTCGCGGCACGCGGGACCTTCTTCACCGTCGACATTCTCGGCAAGGCGGTGTTCCAGGGGCTGCGCGATCCGTCGATCCTGATGCTGCCCGTGCGCCCCGACCCGTCCGCGATTCTCCAGTACAACGCGCTGCACCTCCTGATCTCGCTCGCCATCGGGCTGGTCGTGACCGGACTGGTCGGGTACGCGGAGCGACATCCGTCGCGCGCGCGCTTCGTCGCGCTCGTCATCGTGGGCGGGTTCCTCGTCACGGTCCTCGCGGTCAACGCGCTGGTCGCCCCGATCCGCCCGCTGGTGCCGTGGTGGTCCATCGTGGCCGCCAATGCGTTCGCGGTGGTTCTGGCGGGCCTGTATCTCATGAGAAGACGGCCGGGGATCGCACGGCGCCTGGCCGGCGCGTAACCATGGCGATCCGGATCGTGAGACTCGGGAGCCCGCGCGTCAGAGGCGAGGGGCTCCGCATCGGGACCGTGCGGCGGCCGCCGCGCGGTGTTCCGAAGGACCAGTTCGCCGCCCGGGATTTCTACGACGTGTGGTTTCCGAACCTCGCGCCCACCGAGCCGCTGCTGAAAGCGTCCTTCCCGGTGAAGGACGATCGCGCGTGGAAGATGTTCAAACGGAAGTTTCTCGCCGAGCTGAAATCCTCCGACGCGCGCCACGACCTGCAGCTCCTGGCCGCGCTCTCGCACCACGCCAATCTTGCGATCGGCTGCTACTGCGAGAGCGAGGCCCATTGCCACCGCTCGATTCTCCGGGAGTTGCTGGAGCAACTGGGGGCGAAGATCGCGCCGCGGTGAGGCGCGCGCGCTACTTCAGCAGCACGATTACTATCCGCCTGATTCTCAGCGTTCATGAGGGAGGCACGCAACGTGAAGACCATTCTTGCCATCGTCGCCGCGGGCGCTCTGTTCGTGGCATACTCGACATCAACGTTTTCCCAGGGAGAAGCGCCGATGACCCGCATCGCCAAGGGCACCTTCACTGTCGAGTTGAAACCGCAGGGTCAGCCGCAGTCCGCGGATGGCGTGAGCCTCGGCCGGATGTCGATCAGCAAAGTCTACGAAGGCGGCCTCGCCGGCACGGCACAGGGTGAGATGCTCACGGCGTTGACGCCGGTCGAGGGCTCGGCGGGCTACGTGGCGATCGAGCGCGTGACGGGCACGCTCGAGGGGCGCACGGGGAGCTTCGTGCTCCAGCACACCGGCACCATGAGCAAGGGGGAGCAGAAGCTGTCGATCACGGTGGTGCCGGACTCGGGGACCGGAGAGCTCGCGGGGATGGCGATGGGGGTGTTCCGGCTTCGGATCGAGGAAGGGAAGCACTTCTACGAATTCGAGTACACGCTGCCGGAACGCTGACGGTCGCCGCGCCGGCGGCAACGAGGGGGGATGCAGGACATGGATGACGCCAACAAGGCCTGGAACGTTGCGACCGCCTACGAGGAGTACATGGGGCGATGGAGCCGCCTCCTCGCGCCCCATTTCGTCTCGTGGCTGGCGGCGCCTCCCGACGCGCACTGGCTGGACGTGGGATGCGGCACGGGCGCTCTCACCGCGGCGATCTGCGCCGAAGCGCGTCCTGCTTCCGTCACGGCGTGCGACTCTTCCGCGTCGTTCATCGCGCACGCGCGCAAGCACCTGGTCGATCAGCGCGTTTCGTTCGTCGTGGCGAAAGTCGGCGCGCTTCCGAAACACCACGGCGGATTCGGCTGCGTCACCTCCGCGCTCGCCTTGAATTTTTTCCCGGAGCCCGCGGCCGCCGTCGAGGAGATGCGGAAGATCGCCGCGCACGGGGGATTGGTCTCCGCGTGCGTGTGGGACTACGCGGGGCGGATGGAGTTCCTGCGGCGCTTCTGGGACGCCGCCGCGGCGGTGGATCCCCGGTCCGCCAATCTGGACGAAGGCCGCCGCTTCCCGGTCTGCCACCCGGACGCGCTCGTAGCGTTGTTTCACAAGGCCGGCCTGCACGACGTGGCGTGGCAGGCGCTCGAGATCACGACCCGCTTCCCCGACTTCACGGCGTTCTGGACTCCGTTCCTGGGCGGCACCGGACCCGCGCCCACC
>DASTOO010000276.1:0-2340 GCA_035762505.1 Candidatus Krumholzibacteriia bacterium | reverse complement strand
GGTCGTGCCGGGGATCTCGGCGGAGTAGATAACGGCCGGCGCGGGAACCTTCTCATTATAGAAGCCGCTGTGCCACCCTTGGACCGACGGGCTCTCCCGCCCCGCGACGATCTCCGTGCCCCAGCGCATCCCGCCGACCGGAACGATGCGGAGGTTCCCCTTTCCCTCATCGGTGGACATGGCGGAGCGGCCTTCCATCACCACCGTGCAGTCGGGCGCGAAATGCCACAGCGCCTCGATGCGGCGCGGGCGATCCGTCTCGATGCGGTCCGCGACCACCCAGAAACGGTCGCGCACGTAGACGATCGCGCGTGTGTGGACCGCCTGACCGCCGACGCCGTCATATCCCCCGGTGAACATGCCGCGCGCGTACTCCCACTCCGGTTCGATGCCCCAGGCGCTGGCCGGGAGCGGGTCCACGGCGCGCTCCGTGTACGGTTTCTGGTCGGCGCCGTCGATCCGGATCACGTTGTGCGCGGCCGACCCGGTGAAGAAGTCGCGGAACTTGCCGCGTTGATACGTGAAGCGCCCCGCGTCGACGAGAAGTGCCCGCCCGAACGCGTCGATGGAGACGTGCAGCATGTCGCGATGCTGGTGCTTGGCCCCGTAGGGCCCGATGTCGAAGAACGTCCAGTGCGCATCCTCTCTCCAACTCGAGCGCATCACGGCCTGTCCCGCCCACGGAAACACCACCGACGGCCCCACCGTCGGCGCGACGCCCGAACGCCCGTTGGTCGCGATGTAGATCCAGTCGGGGCGGTTGTGGCGTTTCGCGGCCGCGAGGAGCCGCTCGCGGACGTCGCGGCGCTCGGAGTCGTTGTTCTCCGCCCCGGTGCCGTCGGGCCGCATGGTGAGCGCGAGATAGGTCCACATCTTCTGCACGCCCACGGTCAGGGAATCGGGCAGGCGGTAACCGAACTCTCCGAACACGCCCATGAACTTCTCGAAGTGCTCCAGCGTGATGCGGTGGTACTGCGTCGTGAGCTCGATCTGCGCGCCGTCGGGATAGACCTGCTGGGACATCTGCGTCCCCATCTGCTCCAGCGCGAACGCGCGCCATCCGGGCGCATCGTCGAACTCCGGCCAGGCGGCGCCGACGGTGGCGATGCCCTCCAGTTCGGAGACGGTCCAGTTGCCGGCGTCGCGGCGGTGGAAGAGCATGAGGTATTGCGCGTGCTCGGAGATGCACGAGAGCATCAAGAGACGCGCCGCCGGAGAGAACTCGTCGCACTGCTGAAGTCCGTAGAACGTGAACATCATGTTGCGCGCGCGCGCCGCGGTGGTGAGTCCGCGCCACCGGCCCGTCCGGGTGAAACGGCCCGGGTGCGGATTGGCGAGAATCCAGTCGCGGATGTCCGCGTCGGCGCGGGCCACGTAGTCACGCCGCCCGGTCTTGAAGTACGCGTTGGCCAGCGTGGTGCAGTGATAGAGGTCGTTGAGCGACCAACCCCACTCGGGGTCGTCCCTGGGGCCGTTGTACGACCAGTCGATGGTGCCCTGGCGCGTGCGCGGCACGGTGCCTTCCACGTTCCAGAAGAAGAACGTGTCCTTCATCAGGGCCTCGGCGCGCGGATCCGTGCGGTCGCTCTCCGCAACCGTGTCGCGGCGCAGCCACTTCGCGGTGGGGGCGGTGCGGTAGTAGGCGAGCAGCGCGTGGCAGGCCGCGGGATAGTCGCCGGCATTGACGGCGCGCCGGACGGGTTCCAGGCCCGGCCGGTCCAGATTGAGCGTGTCGAAGAGGGCGCGGACGCGCACGGGCTGATTGGCGACGAACCAGTCCACCGAGCGCGGGTCTTCGGCGGCGGGCTCGCAGCGCGCGTCGCCGGCCAGTGAAGCCAGCGCGATCACGGCCGCCATCGCGGCAGCTGCTCCCGCGAGGCCGCGCGTGCGAACGGGTGGAGGGCTCCGGAAAGTCATCGATTCCTGGGACTACTCGCTGACACCTTCCAGCAACATGTCGATGATGTTGTCGGTGGACACGCCGTCGGCGTCCGCGTTGAAGTTGGTGACGATGCGGTGCCGCAGCACCGGGTGCGCGATCGCGCGCACGTCCTCGACGCTGGGAATGGGCCGGCCGTTCATCACGGCGCGCACCTTGGCGCCCAGCACCAGGTTCTGCCCGGCGCGCGGGCCGGCGCCCCACGAGACGTACTGCTGCACCTGCGGAATCGTGTCGTCGCGCGTCGCGCGGACGAGGCGGATGGCGTAGCCCAGCACGTGCGAGTCCACCGGGACCGTGCGCACCAGCTCCTGGGTGCGCAGGATGTCGTCGGCGTGGAGCACGATCGACGGCTTCTGGCTGGCCGGCGACGTCGTCGACTCGACGATCTGGATTTCCTC
>DASTOO010000275.1:0-4844 GCA_035762505.1 Candidatus Krumholzibacteriia bacterium | reverse complement strand
CGCGTCGATCAACGACGACATCGACCGCCTGCGCGTGCGCGCGACGAGCTCGCTCATGACGCGCCGCGATGTGATCGTGGTGTCCAGTGTGTCGTGCATCTACGGCCTCGGCTCGCCGGAGATGGTGCGCGCGATGACCATCCGGCTGAAGGCGGGCGACCCCCTCGACCGCGAGGATTTTCTGCGCAGCCTCATCGACGTGCAGTACCAGCGCAACGACGCCGCCTTCACGCGCGGTTGTTTTCGCGTGCGCGGCGACGTGGTGGAGATCCGGCCCGCGTACGAGGAGGAAGCGATCCGCGTGGAGTTCCTCGGTGACACGGTGGAATCGCTTTCCATCACCGATCCGCTGACCGGACGCAAGATCCGGAGCATCGATGACCTGACTCTCTTTCCCGCCAAGCACTTCGTGACGCCGGAGCCGGTCGTGAAGACGGCGGTGAAGGCGATCCGCGAGGAGCTGGCGGAGCGAGTCGTCCAGTTGCGGGGGCTGGGCAAGAACGTCGAGGCCCAGCGCCTGGAGTCGCGCACGCTCTACGACTGCGAGATGCTGGAAGAGGTGGGCTATTGCAGCGGCGTCGAGAACTACGCGCGCCATCTCTCCGGCCGCCGCCCGGGCGAGCGCCCGATGACGCTGCTCGACTTCTTCCCGGCCGACTTCGTGTGCGTGATCGATGAATCGCACGTAACGGTGCCGCAGATCGGCGGAATGTACCATGGCGACCGGTCGCGCAAGCAGACGCTGGTGGAGCACGGCTTCCGCCTGCCGTCCGCGCTCGACAACCGCCCGCTGAAGTTCGACGAGTTCGAAGGCATGATCCCGCGTTGCATCCACGTGAGCGCCACCCCCGCGGACTGGGAGCTCCAGCGCGCGGGCGGCGAGGTGGTGGAGCAGGTCATCCGGCCCACCGGCCTGGTGGACCCGGAGATCAGCCTGCGTCCCGTCGAGGGACAGGTGGACGACCTGGTGGAGGAAATCCGGGTGTGCGCGGGCAACGGGGAGCGCGTGCTCGTCACGACGCTCACCAAACGCATGTCCGAGGAGTTGACGGATTATCTCTCCTCGCTCGGCGTTCGTGTGCGCTACCTGCATTCCGACATCGACGCGCTCGAGCGCGTGCAGATCCTGCGGGGTCTGCGGCTCGGCGAGTTCGACGTGCTGGTGGGGATCAACCTGCTGCGCGAGGGCCTCGATCTCCCCGAGGTGTCGCTGGTGGCAGTGTGTGACGCGGACAAGGAGGGATTCCTGCGCAGCGAGCGCAGCCTCATCCAGACCGCGGGGCGGGCGGCCCGCCACGTCGCGGGGCGCGTGATCTTCTACGCCGACAAGATCACGGACTCGATGCAGCGTGCCATGGACGAGACCAACCGCCGGCGCCGTCGGCAGCTGGCGTACAACGCCGAGCACGGCATCACCCCGCGCGGGATCATCAAGTCCCTCGACGAGGTCGTGCTCTCCACTTCGGTGGCCGACGCGCGGCGGCGGGACGGCGCCGACGTCGTCCTCGAAGCGGGCGCGCCGTCCGAGGCGCTGGCGGCGGCGATCGAGGCCGAGATGCTGCGCGAAGCGCGCGACATGAACTTCGAGAAGGCGGCGAGCCTGCGCGACCGGCTGGACGAGATCCGTATGCAGCTCGCGGCCGCCGACGGGCGCGCGCCGCGCCGCCGGCGCGCGCGGGAGGGGGACGCGGGATGAGGATCGTGCCGTTGTCGCCGGAGCACGTGCGCGCGGTCGTGCGTGCGGCACTCGACGAGGATGCCGCGCGCGCGGACGCGACCGTCGCGTTCGTCGGTCTCGGCGCCGCGTCCGTGCGCGCGGAGATCCGCGTCTCCGCGGAGACGATCGTGGCGGGAACCGGGGTCGCGCGCGAGGTGTTCGCGCAGCTGGACGCCGGCGTTTCCTTCGAAGCCGCGGTGTCCGACGGGGAGCGCGCGGCTCCCGGCGCGGTGCTGGTGCGTCTGCACGGATCCGCGCACTCCATCGTGTCCGCGGAGCGAACCGCGCTCAACTTCCTGCAGCGCATGTGTGGTGTCGCAACACTCGCGGCGCGCCATGTGGCGGCCGTGGCCGGCACGGGGGTGACCATTCTGGACACGCGCAAGACCGCGCCGCTGTGGCGGGAGCTGGACAAGTACGCCGTGCGCTGCGGTGGGGCAGGGAACCACCGCCCGGACCTGCGCGCCATGGTGCTCATCAAGGACAACCACGTGCGCGCGGCTGGGGGAGAGGAGGCGGTGCTGACGCGCATCGCGGCGACCGCGCGCGCCGCATTCGTCGAACTCGAGGTCGATTCCGCCGGGTTTCTCGAGCGCGTGCTGGCGTCGCCGGCCTGTGAACGCATCGACCGGATCATGCTCGACAATTTCACGCCGGCGCAGGTGCGCGCGGCGGTGGCGCGCATCGACGCGTGGCGGCGCGGGCGCGGCGGACGCCGCCTGGAGGTGGAAGTCTCGGGCGGTGTCGTGCTGGAGACGATCCGCGACTACGCGGTCCCGGGCGTCGACTTCATCTCGGTCGGCGCGATCACACACTCCGCGCCGGCGGCGTCAATGAGCCTGGAGATCCTGGCATGAGCGCCGCCGGGGTGGGGCCGCTGCCCGCCGATCTCGCGCGCTACCTCGCCACCGCACGCCTGGGACGGCGCGTGTACTTCTATCCGGAGACAGATTCCACCAACGACGTGGCGCTGGAACTCGCGCGCGGCGGGGAGCCGGAAGGCACCATCGTGGTGGCCGACCACCAGCGGCGCGGCCGCGGCCGGCGCGGCCACGCCTGGACCAGCCCGCCGGGGCGGGACGTGCTGTGCTCCCTGATCCTTCGCCCCGAGGGCGACGCGCGTGGCGCACTGGCGGTGACGCTCGCGATCGCGACGGCGATTTCGGTCGCGTTGTCGAAGCTTCTCGACGCCGACTTCTTCGTGAAGTGGCCCAACGATGTGGTGTGCCGCACGGGTAAGATCGCGGGGATCCTGGCCGAGTCAGCCGGCTCGGGCGGGCGCGTCGAGCACGTCGTGGTGGGGATGGGGATCAACGTCAACTCCGATGCGGCGGACTGGCCCGACGATGTCCGCTCCGCGGCAGCGTCGTTCCGGACGCTCACCGGGTCGCGGTGGGATCGCGCCTTGGTGCTCGCCGACGTGCTCGGCGCGGTCGAGGCGTATTACGACCGCTTCCGGCGCGAGGGTTTCGGTCCGCTCGCGAGCGCGTACGAAGCGCGTCTGTGGCAGATGGCGCGGGCGGTTTCATTCGAACGATCGGGCGAACGGTCGGGCGAGCGCGTGACCGGTGTGGTGACCGGTGTGGCGCGCGACGGCGCGTTGCGGGTGCGCCTGGACGCCGATGCCGCCGTCGTCGATCTCTATAATGAGGTCGTGGAGGTGATCGGGTGACGCTGTGCGCGGACGTCGGCAACACGTCGATCAAGATCGCGCTGGTGGAGGGGGGGCGCGTGGGTCACGTGGTCACCGTGGCGAGCGGCGCCTCCGCGCGCGCGGTGGAAGCGGCCGCGCGGCGCGCCGCGCGGGGACACACCACGCCGCCGGCGAGCGCCCTGTGCTCGGTACGCCCGCGGTCGCGCGCCACCGTCGCCGCGGCCCTCGCGCGAGTGTGCGGTGCCGCCCCGCTCGTGGTCGGCCACGGGGCGGTGCTGCCCATTCGCCTGGCCGTGCGGCGGCCCGCGACGCTCGGGGCGGATCGCATCTGTGCCGCCGTCGGCGCGCTGGGCGCGCGGGGGAGGAGCGCGATCGTGGTGGACGCCGGCACCGCCGTCACGGTGGACCTCGTCACGGACCGCGTATTCCGCGGCGGTGTGATCCTGCCCGGACCCGCCCTGTCGATGGCGGCACTGCACGCGCAGACCGCGCAGCTCCCGGAACTGGACTTCGAGGCCGGGCCGTTCCCACCGGGCGGCTTCGACCGGACCGACCTGGCCATGCGCTGGGGGGTGGGGCTTGCCGCGGCGGGGGGAATCGTGGCGGCCGTCGAGATGCTGCGCGGCCGGGCGGGGCGCCGCATCCCCGTCGTCGTGACCGGCGGAGGCGCCGGGCGCCTGCGTCCGTTGCTGCCCGCGGCGTTCTCGTTTCGCCCCCATCTCACCCTTCTCGGGCTCGATCGGGTCGCCAGACTGTCATTGTGTGAATAGTAATCTGCCAAAATGGCTGAGCCGGACGGCTAAGCGCATCCCTTACGAAATATTTCACTTGTCAGGCGTGAATCGGCCCGTTATTCTACCGGTTGTTAGCACTCACCTGATGTGAGTGCTAACGATCTCGGGGACGGCGTCCCCGCAGTCTACGAATTCAAAATCATCATCGAAGCGTGCACTCGGATCCCATACGGAGAAGAAGGAGGGAACCATGAAGATGATTCCACTCGGTGACCGCGTAATCGTGCGGCTCCTGGAGAAGGAAGAGCAGAAGAAGGGCGGCATCATCATCCCTGACACCGCGAAGGAGCGCCCCCAGGAGGGCGAGGTCGTTGCGGTCGGCAAGGGCCGCCGGACCAACAGCGGCGAGCGCATCGAGCCCGAAGTGAAGAAGGGCGACCGCGTGCTGTTCGCCAAATACGCCGGTAACGAGATCAGCATCGAAGACTCGAAGTATCTCGTCATGAAAGAGGACGAGATCCTGGCGATTCTGTAATCCATCATCCCGAAACCACACAGGAGGCAAATCATGCCGAAGCAATTGATCTACGACGCCGAAGCGCGCGAGAAGCTCAGGAGCGGCGTCGACAAGCTGGCCAACGCCGTGCGCATCACGCTTGGTCCCAAGGGGCGCAACGTCGTCCTCGACAAGAAGTTCGGTAGCCCGACGGTCACGAACGACGGCGTCACGATCGCGAAG
>DASTOO010000274.1:0-3756 GCA_035762505.1 Candidatus Krumholzibacteriia bacterium | reverse complement strand
CCGATCCACCCCCGATCCCCGAATGGAGCAACGAGACACTATTCGACGCGACGACGACCCGCGCGGAACTCCTGGAAATGGGCCGCGCCGCCGTCACCCTGGAACAGTTCGGCCTCGCCGAGATCTACTACCGGGAAATGCTGCTGCGCAACCCGGCCGACGTGACCGCGATGTGGGAACTTGCGGCCATGTACCGGCGCACGGGGCGGTTGGAGTATGCACGAGGACTCCTCACCCGGGCGGGCGCCCTGCAACCCGACCGCAACGACATCAATGAAGCCCGCCGCGAGGTGGAGCGCGACCTCTTCGCGGAGGTGTCGGCCGAAGTCGACCGCCTGATGACCGCCGGCAAATACGAGAGCGCGCTGCCGCGCATCGCGATCCTGCTCTCCATCGACCGGGAGAACGCGCCCGCGCTCGCGAAGAAGGCCCGCTGCCTTTTCGCCATCGGACAGAACGACGCGGCGCTCTCCAACATCCAGCTCGCGATTCTCAAGGACCCGCAGAACGAGTTCCACACGCTGCGCGACCAGATCACGCGCGCGGTGGAGCAGCACCGCATCACCGAGCTCGAGAGCTCGGCGCGGCGCCTGCTCCAGTCCGGCGACTGGGTGCGCGGGGAGGCGTCCGACGCGCTGCAGGCACTCCTCGCCCAGGACCCCTCCAACCAGTGGGCGCGCGAACAGTTCCGCGCGCTGTCCGAGGGCGCCGCTCCCGCTCCGCTGCCGTCCGAACCGCCGGCGCCGCGGCAGGTCTTCGACGCGATGCGCGACGTCGCACCCGGCTTCGCGGCGGCGCTCGGGAGGCATCTCCCGCTCATCCTGGGGTTCGTGGTCGCCTTCCTCCTGCTCCGTTCGCCGCTCACGCGCGCGCTGGCCTCGCGCCTGCGGCGGCCGTCGCTCTTCTCGGGAAGCCTCGACCGCATCGACATCGCCGACGTGCTGCGCGTCGCACACGGCTCCGCGCTCTCCGGTGTGATCGTGCTGAAGACGCCGGGCGGCGTCGCCCGCGTGTTTTTTGAGAATGGTGAACCCGTCCACTGCGCCGCCTTCGGGCGCTCGGGAATCGAGGCTCTCCGGTGGATCGTGGAGGAAGTCCACGAGGGCGCATTCGCGTTCCGTTCCGTGCGCAAGATGCCCGAAGCCACCATCGACCAGCCGCTCGCACTCGTGCTGGCCGACGGCGTTGCGTCCCCGGGCGGCGCCCCCGAACGGCAGCCGCGCAAGAAGTCCCGCATGTCGGAACTCCTCGAGACCAAGTCCGAATAGGTGAGAGCAGCGGCGGGTGCCACCCGCCGCGCGGTCAGTCGACCGTGGAGCGCTCTTCGATGGCGAGAGAGAGCCGCGCGAGGTGATCCTCGAGCGCCGCGGTCAGCCGGTCGAGGTTGCGGTGCGCGATGTCGGCCAGGTGCTGCTCGCGCTCGTCCATGATGCGTTCGGCGGTGAGACCTTCCAGCGCCATGCGGATCGCCGTGATCGGCGTGCGCAGCGCGTGCGAGGCCCCGGTCACGTCGTCGTCGTCGCGGCTCCGCGACGCGTCCGCTGCGGCCTCTTCCACCGCGGACCACAGCTCGCCCACGTCCGCGAAGGGCTTGCGCAGCAGGCAGCGCGCGCCCACCGCGTCCGCGCGCGCCTCGAGCACCTCGGAGGGATCGGCCGTCATCATGATGAGGGGAACGCCGATGCCGCGCGCGCGCAGCGCCTGCGCCAGCTCGATGCCCGACATGCCGGGCATGTGGACATCGGACAGGACGACATCGGGCGGATCGGCGGAAACCGCCTCGATCGCCTCGTCGGCGCGCCGGTAACGATCGACCTCGTGGCCGCGGCTCGACAGCGATCTGCCGAGCCACTCGCGCATCAGGTCGTCGTCCTCGATGAGGACGATACGAATCACGTTTCCCTCCAGTGTTCCCCCGCGGGAACGATGATGTGGGTTCTTCCGGCCTGCGACCGGAGGGGTCCGGGCGGAGACAAAGGCAATCGATGTGCCACGCGCGGGGGGTGTTTTTGGGCGTCCCGATGCGGCATTCCGCGGAACCGCCCTCCCACCCGGGACCGCGATACGGAACTCTCCGCCTGGACGCAAAAAGTGCCCGACGGACGCCGTGAGCGCAAACTGCGACGGATCGTTGGGGGCTGCAACCGGGATCAGAAGTGGACTGCGATACCCGCCGTCGCCGCCCAGTCGCTCGCGCGTCCGGCGACGGGACCGGTCTCGGCCTGCGCTTCCAGGAAGAAGCGCAGTGCGTCGGTCCACCGATACCCCGCGCCCGCGAAGATGAGCTCGCGCCGGACGTCGAGACGCGTGTAGTCCTGGCTGACGACGCCCGCGCGAATCCCGCCCCGGTCTCCCAGGCGCAGCCCGGCGCCGGCGCTGAAGCGCGCGTGGTCGTCGTGGAGACCGGCGAGTGTCGCGGGGATGCGCTGCGCCCACACGTACCCGGCGACCGCGAAGAGATCGAGCGCGCCGAGCGAGTCCGTGTAGGCCATCGAGACCGTAAGGTCGACCGATTCCGACGAGTAGGGGAAGAAGCGCACCTCGCCCGTTCCCGCGCCGAGCGAACCCAGCGCCCACAGGGCCCGTTTCTGCCCGACGATGCGCCCGCGCAGGCGGACCATGAAGTCGCCGACGCCCGAATCGATGTCGGAATCGTCCGTGACGGTCACCAGCGGCTGCTCCACCGCGACGAGAAACGCGGTCCGGACCGGAAACGCGGCGTAGATGCGGTAGATGGTGGCGTCGAGCGAATCCCCGCGGCTCACCTCGAGGTTCGCGCGCAGGACCACCCGCTGGGGGGAAAGAAGAAAGGCCGATTCCGCGGCGGCGTTTTCGTAAACGCCGGCGGAATCGGCCCGATTGGGAAAGTGTGCAATGGCGACGGCCAGTACGACCGCTGTCAGGACGCCGCGCTTCACGTCGGCTCCGCGGATGCGCCGTTAATGAACGACGCCTTCGAGGAGCTGGACACGCCCTTGCCGGATGAACTGAACCCAGATCGTCCGGCGGTTTCCGGGGAGCTTGTCCTTGGCAACGATCTTCCCGTAGTCGTTCCAGGAGCGATGGTGGATGACTTCCCCCACGTCGTACTCCTGGTCTTCCGAGTACTCCTTCGCGCTTTCGACTTCGATGTCCTCCAGCGCAAGAGTCTGCTCGTCGGGGATCCGATCTGCGTCGTCCAGGTCCTCCTTCGGCATGTAGGGAAGGAACCCCTGACAGCCCGGACATTTCAGCCAGAGCACGTCTTCGGTGCTGCCCTGCTTGATGATGTCCATGTCGAAGTCGGCCTTGCAGACCGAACAGTGCTGATGGATCGTCGTCGAAGTTACACCAGGCATCTCAATCGTGCGCGCGCCCATCAGGAAATCACGGCGCGGCAGCAGTCCTCCGCTTCATCGCTCGCAATATACCGGGAACCACACAACGGACAGGGATACCCATCCAGCCGCCCATCCCGCTCCGCCTTCCGCAGGAGCTGTACGTACTTGACGTACTCCTTGTCCTTCAAAAGCACCCCGCCCTTTTCCCGCTTTTCCATGCCCAACTCCTCCGCGTTGAGGTGAAAACCAGGCAACAGCCTAAACGGTTTTATGTGGCCGGGATACACACGATGCTGTGCCCTGACGCACCCAGTATACAACATCTTGCGGCAAACCTAGAGCAAGCCACAAGGGGGCGTCAAGAAGAAACTCACGCGGAATCAGTCCAAATGCAGAGTTGGTGCGGCAACACCGACATGCGGGAATATACCCCGCG
>DASTOO010000273.1:0-7226 GCA_035762505.1 Candidatus Krumholzibacteriia bacterium | reverse complement strand
CCTCCTCCTGCGCGTCGAGGACGTCGTGCTCAACCGCCGCTCCGACGCCACCGAGCGCCTGCTCGAGGTGGCGGAGTCGCTGCGCGCCGGCGGCGGCCGCAGAGAAGCGGCGGACGAGGCGTGGCGCTCGCTCGCGGTGCGCGAGCGCATCGTGCACGCGCTGGTGCACGGCCTCGATGCCGACATCGTGGTCGACGTCGAGGAGGCGCGCCGCGAGGCCGCGAGGCCCATCCACGTGATCGAGGGCCCGCTCATGGACGGGATGAACGTGGTGGGCGACCTGTTCGGCTCCGGAAAGATGTTCCTGCCGCAGGTGGTCAAGAGTGCACGCGTGATGAAGAAGGCGGTTGCGCATCTCGTGCCGTACATCGAGGCCGAGCAATCCGCCGGGGGCGGTATCCGCGCCAACGGGAAGATCGTGATGGCCACCGTGAAGGGCGACGTGCACGACATCGGGAAGAACATCGTGGGCGTGGTGCTGCGCTGCAACAATTACGACGTCATCGATCTGGGGGTGATGGTTCCCTTCCAGACCATCCTCGACACCGCGCGCCGCGAGAAGGCCGACGTGATCGGGCTGTCCGGGCTCATCACGCCCTCGCTCGACGAGATGGTCACGGTGGCGCGCGAGATGAAGCGCCAAGGCTTCGCGCTCCCGCTCCTCATCGGCGGCGCCACCACGTCGGTGGCGCACACCGCGGTCAAGATCGACCCGGAGTACGACCACGAGGTGATCCACGTGCTGGACGCGTCGCGCGCGGTGGGCGTCGTCAGCCGGGTGCTGGGCGACGAGACGCGCGCGCACCACGCCGCGCGCGTCAAGGACGAGTACCGCGCCATCCGCACGGCGCGGGAAGCCTCGCAGGGCGAGTCGAAGCTCCTCTCCATCGCCGACGCCCGCGCGCGCCGGGAGCCGCTCGACTTCGCGAAGGCGGCACCCGCGCCCACCTTCCTCGGAACGCGCACCTTCGAGGATTATCCGCTCGCCGACCTGGTGGAGCGCATCGACTGGACGCCGTTCTTCCAGACGTGGGAGCTGCGCGGGCGCTTCCCCGCCATCCTCGACGACCCGGTGGTCGGCGAGCACGCGCGCTCGCTCTACGACGACGCGCGCACACTGCTGGGCGCGATGGTGCAGGGCCGGACCCTCTCCGCGCGCGCCGTGATCGGGTTCTTTCCCGCCGCGAGCCGCGGCGACGACGTGGTGCTGTACGAGGACGCCGCGCGCGCGCGCGTGGCGCGCACGCTGCACTTCCTCCGCCAGCAGGCGGCGAAGACCGACTCGCGCCCGAACTTCTGCCTCGCCGACTTCGTGGCCGCCGAAGGCAGCGGTGTGGCGGATCACGTGGGGGCCTTCATCGTGACCGCCGGCATCGGACTCGAGGACATCGTGGCCCGCTTCGAGCGCGAGCACGACGACTATCGCGCGATCCTCGCCAAGGCGCTCGCCGACCGGCTCGCGGAGGCGCTGGCCGAGCGCATGCACGAGCGCGCGCGGAAGGAATTCTGGGGCTACGCGCCGGACGAGACCCTCAGCAACGACGACATCATCCGCGAGGCATACCGCGGCATCCGCCCCGCGCCCGGCTACCCCGCATGCCCCGATCACACCGAGAAGCGGACCCTCTTCGATCTCCTCGACGGCGAGCGCGCCGCCGGTGTCACGCTCACCGAGTCGTTCGCGATGTGGCCGGCGGCGTCGGTGAGCGGCTGGTACTTCGCACACCCCGGCGCGCACTACTTCGGCGTCGGCCGCCTGGGCCGCGACCAGGTCGAGGACTACGCCCGCCGCAAGGGCATCCCGCTGGCCGAAGCGGAGCGCTGGCTCGCCCCGAGTCTCGGCTACCGGGGCTGACCGCGATAGTTGCCCCTGTGCACAATCCAGCCCCGGGTGTATACTCTCTTCTGCACGCCGACAGGATTCCGCCGACCAAGAGCCGCAATGGCTTCCGACACCCCGGAGGTGCGCCATGGCAAGGGCAGCATGGCTCCTGGTTCTTCTTGTTACGCTCCTTCTTCCCGTTGCGTCCTTCTCTCGCACAGCGGCAACCGCGCACCCGTCGCGGGAAACGGCGCTCCCCGTCGCCCCCGGCGTGAGCGATCGCTCCCCCGCGCTGCCGGCGTTCCGTCCGGCCGCGGCGACGACGACGCTCCTGCACGCCGCCACCTTCGACGTCGCCGGCGAATGCAGCGCGCAGGGCTGGGTCGCCGTCGACCTGACCGTGCAGACGGGCGACTACTTCCACGTCGACGACTACACCGGACTGGCGTTCGGTCCCGTCGCCGGGGCGCAGTCGCTCTGGTGCGGCGCCCGCGCGTCCGCCACCGGCGTCCTGTGCACGTACCAGACCCTTCCCGGCTACGGCAACACCTGGAATCAGGCGTGGTGTACGAAGACCTGCATCGCGGTCGGCGGCGACCTCGACGTGTCGTTCCAGATGCGCCTCGACAGCGAGCCTAGCTACGACGCCGTAACGCTCGAATACACCACCGACTGCGCCGGTGCCACGGGATGGACCGTGCTCGACGGCGGCATCGGCGTGTGGGATGGCTCGCAGAACCTCGTGATCGGCGACAGTTACAGCGTGCCTGGCGCGACGGACGTCCGGGTTCGTCTGCGCTTCGAATCCGACGGCGCCTGGTCGGACGAAGACGGCCTCTTCGACTCGGATGGCGCCGTGCACATCGACGCCCTGGCAGTCGAGGGACTCGCGATCGAGGACTTCGAGGACGAAACGGCGGGTGTGACGTCATCGAATGATTGGATCTCCTGCAACCCGCCGGGTTACGGGAGCTTCGCCGGCCTCGTCACGGGCGCCAGCGTCGTGCAGGACGCGGACGCGTGCATCCGCGACGTCACGTGCCTGTGGGCCTTCTTCGTGGGTTCGACCTACGATTTCGCCTGCGGCGGCCACCCCTTGCAGAAGGTGGTTCCCTATAAGAATGCGAACGGCCAGTATCTGAACAACGAGGTCTGGTCGCCGCCGATCGAGCTCACCGGGACAGGATCGCAGTTGAACCTCGAGTACTGGATGTACAGCGATCTCACGCTCAACGACCTCGTCTTCCCGGTGTGGCACATCCGGGACATCGCCGGCGGATGCCCCGGCCGGTGGGTCGACCGCAATTTCATCTACTGGTATCAGCCCAAAGGCTGGTGGCGCTACCAGCACCCGGTCGGGGATCTCGTGGATCTCGGAACCGCCAGTCATGTCCAGGTGGCACTCGGGGCCGTCGACTTCTGCTCGGTGTGGTGCGGGACGGTCGGTACCGGCGAGTGCCACAGCCACACCCCGCTGTTCGACAACGTGAAGGTTTACCGTGTGGACGTCAACGGCCCGCAATGGGCCATTCGCGACCTCGACCAGTTCCAGGACAACTTCGCCGAGATCGCCGGTCCGTCGGCCGGCAGGACGCGCGCCGACATGGCGAACGACATCTCGCCGGGGAGCCACGTCGGGAGCATCATACCGGGCGACTCCGCGGTGGTGAGGGTGGCGGACCCGATGGTCGGACTCGGGATCGACCCCGTCGCCGGCGGTGCGGCGGTGTACGGCTACGTGTCGGTGTGGCCGCAGGGCCAGGCGGACAAGACGGGCGGGCACCTTACCCAGAACACGACGCGCTGGCCGGTGGCGGGATCGTGGATCGACGCGGGTGGCGTGTCGTGGACGTGCCTGCGCCTCGATTCCTCGATCGTGAGCGGCGTCCCGCAACCGGATATCTACTGTCTCGACCTCAACGACAACCTCTTCGAGCCCGGTGATACGGTGTGCTTCTTCTACGCCGCGAAGAACGCCACCGGTGTCGAGACGTACGCGTTCGGGTCGAACCTCGCCCTCACGAGCGACGATCGCAACGAGGCCGCGAGCGATGCGGCGGAGTTCACGTGCCTCCCGACGGGGTTTCCCTGGATTCTCTACGTCGACGGCATGGACGGGCGTGGCGCGCAGCCGTATTGGGACACTGCCTTTGCCACGATGGGACTGGCGTCGTATATTGACCGCTTCGATGTCCGTGGCCCGTCCTCGGGTGTTTCCAATCGCCTCGCGGGCCGCGTGAAGAACATCACGCAGCTCGTTCCGGCCTACGACAAGATTCTGTGGGACTGCGGCGATCTCTCCACGACGCTCGGCGATGGCTCGGGCTCGCCGGAGAAGACCGACGACTACGGGCTGATCAACCAGTTCCTGGCCAATTTGACGCCCTCCGGTGGCGTCTATCTCGGCGGTGACGACGTCCCTTCGCAACTCGCCGCCTACGCCGGACCCGGCGCCCTGGCGTTCCGGGCGACCTATCTTCCCTTCAGCCTCGTCGCCGGGGACCATCGCCCCGCTTATGGCGTTTCCCCCGTGGGCACGGCGGTCCCCGGCGGGAGCTTCATAGTTGATCCGACGTTCGTGATCCACGGGGGCTGCCCGCTCCTGAACGACTTCGACGTCATGCAACCGTCGGGCTCGGCGACGAATGAGATCACCTACGGCCCGGGTGGCGCGACCACGGGCAATGGTGCGCTGCTGGGCAACCAGGTCGGCGACGTGCGGGTGCTCCTCGGCGGGTTCAGCTTCATCTACATTCGTGACGACGAGGAGGATGGTATTCTCGACCGGGCGGCATACCTCGACGAAACGCTTACGTATCTCTTTGGCCCGAGCCCGTTCCCCACCGCCACAGGGCCGGCGCGCGCGACGCGCCTCGAGCAGAACTATCCCAACCCGTTCAACCCGCAGACCACGATCGCGTTCTCGCTCGCGCAGCGCGGCGCGGTGACTCTCGCGGTCTATGACGTCGCCGGGCGACTCGTGCGCCGGCTGGCGGATGGAACGGCCGACGCCGGAGAGCACAGTGCCGCGTGGGACGGACACAACGACGCGGGGGCTCAGGTCGCGAGCGGCGTCTACTTCTACAAGCTCACAGCCGGGGACTTCGTGCAAACGCGAAAGATGGTTCTTCTAAAATGAAAAGAGAGCTACCCATGAAGCGAAACACTGCTGTGGCCATTTCCATCCTTCTCGTCGCGGGTGCAATCCTCGCACCATCGGCTGGCGCACGCGAAACACCCGCCCGCGAGTCGCTACCGCGCGCGAACGAGTATCTCGCACCCGGGATCAGCGACCGCAGCCCGGCTCTACCACCTTTCGCGCCCGCCAGCGCGACGACGACGGTCCTCTATTATGAGACCTTCGGCGACGGCGGGACCTGCGATCCTGCGGGCTGGACCAGCCTCGACCTCACCGCTCAGATCGGCACGTTCTTCCACATCGACGATTACGCCGGGCTCCCCTTCGGTCCTGTCCAGGGCACGAAGTCGCTCTGGTGCGGTGCCCGCGAGTCGAACGATCCCGCCCTCTGCCGATACGCCACCCTTCCCGGCTACGGAAACTCGTGGGACCAACTCTGGGTGACGAAGGAGTGCATCTCCGTCAACGGCGACCTCGAGGCGTCGTTTCTGATGCGCCTGGACACCGAGGCGAGCTACGACGCCGTGACACTCGAATACACCACCGACTGTTCCGGTGTGACCGGCTGGACCATCCTGGACGGCGGTATCAACGTCTGGGATGGCACGCAGAGTCTCTCCATCAACCAGAGCTATTCGGTGGGTGGGGCAACGAACGTCCGCGTCGGCATCCGCTTCACCTCCGACGTGGCCTGGTCGGACGAGGACGGACTCCAGGACACCAACGGCGCGGTTCATATCGACAACCTCTCGGTCGAAGCGTCCCCGGTGGAGGATTTCGAAGACGAAGCGTCAGGCGCGACATCGTCCAACCTCTGGATCGCCGCCTCGCCCCCGGGGTACGGGACCGCGGCGGCGCTGGTCCTCGGTGCCACCATGCTTCAAGACAAGGACAATTGCACGCGCAACATCGGCTGCATGTGGGCGTTCATCGAAGGGTCCACCGCGACATACGGTTGCGGCAGCCAGCCGCAGCAGACCGCCGTTCCCTTTGGGAATGACAGCGGCCAGTACCTTCTGAACAACATCCTGTCCCCCTACATTCCCATTTCGGGAGCCGGCGACGGGTGGAACCTCGAGTTCTCCCTGTACAGCGACCTTCCCCTCGACAACCTCGTATTCTGGGTGTGGCACGTTCGCTCCATCGACGCCTCCGGATGCCCGAGCCGCTGGGCGGACCGAGAATTCATCGGCGGCTATGGTGTGCACGGCTGGCGCGAGATGGTGCTGCCCTTCGGCGACCTGCTGAACTTCACCACCGCGACGCATGTGCAGGTGGCCCTCGGCGCCTGGGATCTGTGCGGTCTCTGGTGCGGCACCGTCGGAAGCGGGGCTTGTCACACACACTCCCCGCTGTTCGACAACGTTCGCGTCTACCGCGTCGATCTGCAGGGACCCCAGTGGAGCATTCGCAGCATGGACCAGTTCCAGGACGCGTTCCCGTCCGACGGCACTCTCACCGGAGTGGTGCGCGCTGACATGGCCAACGACGTCACGCCGGCTGCGAACCTCAACAGCATCATCCCCGGTGACTCGGCCACCCTGAGAGTCCTCGATCTTTCGAACGGACTCGGCATCGATCCCGTCGCCGGGGGTGCGGCAGTGTACGGCTATGTCTCGGTCTGGCCGCAGGGCCAGGCCGACAAGTCGGGCGACCACCTCACCCAAGACCCCGGCCGCTGGCCGGTCGTGGGGTCGTGGGTGGACGCGGGTGGCGTCTCGTGGACGTGCCTGCGGCTCGATTCTTCGATCGTGAACGGCACTCCCCAGCCGGACATCTACTGCCTCGACCTCAACGACAATCTCTTCGAGCCGGGTGATACCGTGTGCTTCTTCTACGCCGCGAAGAACGCGAACGGCGTCGAGACGGTCGCCTTCGGATCGAACCTCGCGCTCAGGAGTGACGATCGCAACGAGGCGGCGGCCGATCCGAGCGAGTTCACGTGCCTGCCCGCCGGCGGTTACAACCGCGGGGGCGATGTGCTGTACGTCGACGGAGCGGACGGGTCCGGCGCGCAGGCCCACTGGGAACTCGCCTTCCGGTCGCTGGATCTCCTCGACAAGGTGGACCGCTACGACGTACGCCAGCCCTCCGGTGTGAGCGTCAGCAACCGGCTCGAAGGCCGTGTCGCGAACGTCACCCAGTTGCTCATACCGTACCGCAAGATTCTGTGGGACTGCGCCGATCTGAGCAAGACGCTCGGCGATGGAAGCGCGAACTTCGAGAAGACGGACGACTGGGGATTGCTGAACTCCTTCCTCGCCG
>DASTOO010000272.1:0-9727 GCA_035762505.1 Candidatus Krumholzibacteriia bacterium | reverse complement strand
TTGCCGTCGAGAACCGTGATGATGATGGGCAGGTCGCTCTCCTGCAACACCGCGCGCAGGTTGGCGAGACTCCCGTCGTCCGCCACCTCGAAGATGACGTTTTCGAGGTAGCGGGAGAAGAGGCGGCTCGTCGCCTCCGTGTTGTCGCGCATGCGCGATATCAGGTGATTGGAGTAGATCAGCATGGCCAGGAAGAGCACGGCCACGCCGAGGAAGAGGTATCCCTTCAGCCAGAACCGAATGTTGCCGCCGGGCGCGAGCGCCATGGCCCGTCAGCCGAGGTACTCCCTGCCCCGCATGTAGGGACGGAGCCGCGCGGGAATGCGCACGCGCCCCGTCGGCGTCTGGTGGATCTCAAGGAGCGCGGCGACCACGCGCGGGAGCGCGAGGCCGGAGCCGTTCAGGGTGTGCACGAACTTGTGCTTGTCGTCGCCCTTCTTGAGTCTTATCTCCGCGCGCCGCGCCTGAAAGTCCTCGAAGTTGCTGCACGACGACACCTCGAGCCACTTGCCCACGCCGGGCGACCACGCCTCGAGGTCGTAGCACTTGGCGGCGGCGAAGCCGAGGTCGCCCGCGCACAGCGCCACCACGCGGTACGGCAGCTCCAGCGCGTCCAGCACCGCGGTGGCGTCGGTGACGAGCGTCTCCAGCTCGTCGTACGACGTGTCGGGGTGCACGAACTTCACCATTTCCACCTTGTCGAACTGGTGCACGCGCAGGAGGCCGCGCGTGTCGGCGCCGTGGCTCCCCGCTTCGCGCCGGAAGCATGGGCTGTAGGCGGTGTAGCGGATGGGGAGCCGGTGGCGCTCCACCACCGACTCGCGGTGCAGGTTCGTCACCGGCACCTCGGCGGTGGGAACGAGAAAGAGGTCGTCCGTGCCGCAGTGGTACATGTCCTCCTCGTACTTGGGGAGCTGCCCGGTGCCCGTCATGGAGCCGCGGTGCACGAGGTACGGCACGAGCAGTTCCTGGTAGCCCTGCTCGGCGTGGATGTCGAGCATGAGGTTCACGAGCGCGCGGCACAGGAGCGCGCCGTCGCCGCGGAACACGATGAACCCGCGCCCGGAGATCAGGCGCCCGCCCTCGAGGTCGAGGATGCCGAGCTTCTCGCCGATCTCCCAGTGCGGGAGCACGTCGTCGAACGGCCTTTCCGCCTTCCCCACCGCGCGTACCACCACGTTCGCCGCGGCGTCGGCGCCATCGGGCGTGGTCTCATGCGGAATGTTGGGGACGGTAAGCAGGAGCGAATCGAGCGTCTCCTCGATCTCCTTGTTGCGCGCCTCGAGCTCCTTGATCCGCGTCGAGGTCTCCTTCATCGCCGCGTGCAGGGGTGCGATGTCTTCGCCCGCCTGCTTGCGCCGTCCGATCTCCTCGGAGGCGACGTTGCGCTGCCGCTTCAGTTCTTCGGCGCTCTGGAGGTTGGCGATGTGCTCGGCGTCGAGCGCCCCGAGGCGCTCCACGTCGAAGGTCGCGTGGCGGCGACGCAGCCCGTCGCGGAGCCGGTCGGGGTCTTCACGGATGAGACGGCGGTCGATCACGGAATCACGAGAGGCGGAACTCCTCGATCACCTCGCGTCCGCCGGCCTCGAGGATCTCGCTGGCCAGCGTGCGGCCCAGGTCCTCTTCGTTGCCGAGCGAGCCCTTGACCATGCACTGGATCTTCTCGCTGCCGTCCGGGTAGGCCACCATGCCCTCCAGTTCGAGCGCCTTGCCCTCGATGGTGGCGAGCACCGCCACCGGCGCGGTCGGCTCCACGCCGAGGTGCTCGAGGAAGGCCCACTCCGCGCGCAGCACGCTGTGGGTGGACGGGTCGTTGATGGCCTGGACGACGTCGCGGAACTGCTCCTCGGAAGAGCGGATCAGCACCGCCAGCGCCCCCTGCCCGGCGGGCGGGATGCACACGGAGTTGGTGAGCAGCTCGGCCACGAACTCCTGCTTGTTCAGGCGCTCGATGTCGGCGGCGGCGATCACCGCGCAGTCGATTCGGGACGCCTGCACCTTTTGCAGGAGGGAATCCACGCTGCCCTGCGCGCGCACGATGCGTAGATCCGGGCGATAGTAGCGTAGCTGGGCCTCGCGGCTCATCGAGACCGTCGCCAGCGCCGCGTTCTCGCGCAGCTCGTCCAGGATGCAGCCGTCGTTGGAGATCAGCGCGTCGTAGGCGGTGATGCGGTTCGTGAGCGCGCCGATGGTGAGTCCCGACGGCATGTGCGTGGGAAGCGCGGACGCGTCGAGCACGAGGACGTCGCACTCGCCGCCGAGCAGCTGACGCATGAGCAGCGCGTTGCGCTCGGGCGAAGCCGGGTGCGCGCGCGAAATCTTGAGGGATTCGGATTCCTGCGAGGGGACGAACTCAACCGGAAGTTTTCCACCGTGCACGGCAAGCAGTCTGAGCACTTCGTCGAGCTGCACTCGCGACAGGAGGTCGACGTCGCTTGCGATCCGACACGTCGTTTTGGTCGTCACCCAGAACCCGTCCGTCCGGAAGAGTGTACTGCCGCGTATTCCGCTTGGTGTGGCGGAGACGATAGCACAGCCCTCGCGGGACCGTCAACGGCGTTACGGGCCGACGGAAGTGCGCCGTTCCGGAAGATTCGTCGTGAACGTGGACTGAAATGGGATCGTCTTGGGAACGGCGTGATGCGACGACGTCGCGGGCACCTCGCGTCCTTCCACCATCATGCGCAGGAAGGAAACGAACGCAACCGTCACGAATCCGAGGCCGACGATCACGGGCAGCACCCAGCCCATCGCGGCCCCGATCCCCAGCAGCGAGAAGAACGCCTGCATTCCGTAGAGCACGACCAGCGTCTGGCGCGGCGAAAGCCCCGCGTCGCGCAGCACGTGGTGCATGTGCAGGCTGTCCGCGCTGAACAGCGGGGAGCGCAGGACCATGCGGCGCGCGATCGCGAGCACGGTGTCGAGGAGCGGCACGCCCAGTGCGAGGCACACCGCCGCGAACGTGTTCACGGTCGGCACGCGCATCGTGATGAGGCACGCCGTGAGGGACAGCAGGAGACCGAGGAGCATGCTGCCGGTGTCGCCCATGTAGATGCGGCCCGGCGGGAAGTTGAATACGAGGAACCCGAGGCACGCGCCGCACACCGCGAGCGAGAGCGCCACCACCTGCGAGAGGCCCATCATCGAAGCGATCACCGCGAAGGCGGCGGCGGAGAGCATCGCGACGCCGCCGGCGAGGCCATCGTGCCCGTCGACGAGATTGACCGAGCTCAGCATTCCCACCAGGAACACCAGCGAGACCAGCGCGAGTGCGACGGCCGACGCGTCGAAGACCCACATGCCGGTGAACAACCGGAAGCCCACCGCCACCACCGACGCCGACGCCAGCATCTGGAACGCGAGCTTGCGGCGCGCGGGGAGGCTGCGCGTGTCGTCGACGAGACCGAGCACCACGATGAGAAGGATCGCCGGGATCGAGCGCGCGATGAGCGCGCCGGTGAGCGAGATCGAGGGCTCGCGCAGCAGCATCAGCGCGACCGCGGCCGCGACGCCCAGAAACAGCGCGATGCCGCCCAGATGGGGAATCGTGTTGCGCTGGATGTCCCGTCCGTTCGGCTTGTTGCCGATGCGCCAGCGCACGGCGCACGAACGAACAATCGGTGTGGCCACGACGCTCACTGCAAGCGCCGTTGCAAACATCATCAAGTCGGCAAGGCCGAAAGAAGTGCCAGACAACGATGTGCCTCCTGATGCGAACCCTGACGGCGGGTCTCCCCCGCCCACGCGGCCCTGTCCGCCGATGAGGGTAGGGGCGCCCTCGAAAGGCTGTCAAGGCGATAGATGCTTCACTAACTCTTTATTCTCAATAAGTTATCGACCAGGGGCCGGACCTCTCCGGGGCGAATCACCCGGAATGCGACGATCAGCAGCCCGTACAGCACCACGTGGACGGCCGCCAGGGCGACCGTCCCGACGCCCGGATCCGATCCGAAGCGGCGAACAATTATCCAGAGAACGGCGGCGACCACCGTGCCTGCAAGAAGCGTGCGAATCGTCAGGCCAAGCGCCCGGGCGCTCACCCGGACCCCGAAGATCCCGAATACCTCGCGCATCCCGAACACCAGCAGGAGGCCATAGGAGACGATCGTCGCCAGGATGGCGCCCCGCGAGTGCATGGTCGGGATGAGGGCCACGTTCAACGCGAAGTTCAGCACCGCCGCCCCGGCCGTCAGCCACGCGTAGGTGCGGATGCGGTCCGCGGCGAGGAGCGCCGGCAGCACCAGGGCACCCAGGCTCCGGATCACGACCACCCAGGCGAACATCGCCATCAGTTCCCCGGCGTAACGGTACTGGTCGGTATAGACCAGCGAGAGCAGCGGAACCGCCATCGCGAAGAACACCGATCCAAACAGCACGCCCGCCACCAGCGACAGCCGCAAAGAACGCCGGATCAGGCGCGCACACTCCGCCGTCTCGCCGCGCGAGAAGCGCGCCGCGAGCGCCGGTCGCAGCGTCGTCACCAGCGCGAACGCGGGAAACAGTGACACCTCCATCACCGCGCGGGCGATCGAATACTGGCCGACTTCCTCGAGCGGGTCGAAGTAGCCGAGCACCAGCTTGTCCATCTGCGAGTAGATCGTCACCGACGCGCTGCTCACGGCGAGCGGTATGCTCATGGCGAGGAGCCGGCGCCGGATGGTGGCGCGCTCGCCCTCGTCGGGGCCGGCTGCGGGCAGGAAACGGCGCAGGAGCAGCGAGAACGCGACGATGCCGACGAGCCACGCCGCGATGTACCCGAGCAGAATCGCCACCACACCCATCCCCGCCGCCACCACGCCGGCCGTCGCCACCACGCGCACCGACAGCATCGCGGCGCGGACGCGCGAGACCGTCGCGTGCCGGTTGAGACCGATCAGGAACTGTTCCTGGAACTCGTAAATGCTCGCGCAGAAGATGATGCCGGCGGAAATGCGCACCGGCCACAGCAGGTCGTCGTTGTTGAACCAGCCCGCGATGGCGGGGGCGAGCAGGTACGTGACGAGAGACGTCGGCAGTGCCAGCGCGAGGCGCAGGTTGGAGCCGGTGGAGAGCAGGGTGCGCAGGACCCCCGGGCGGGCGACGCCGTACTCGCTCGCGAGCCGCGAAGCGCCCAGGTCGAGCCCGAGCTTGGCCACGATGAGCACCTGGGTGGCGAACGCCATGGCCCACGACACAGAGCCCCACACGGTGGGACCGGAGAAGCGCGCGATGATCCAGGAGACGGCGAAGGCCGCGAGAACGGGGAGCAGGGACAGAGCGAGGCTCCAGGCGAAGCTTTGCCCCACCGCGGTATTCTGAAATGACCAGTTGCTACGGCTGCTCATTGAAGAAACGGACGATCACCTGCGCGATTCGCGGGGCCGATTTTCCGTCCCACAGGTCCGGAATCCGCGCTTCCCTGACGTCATGCCGAAGCACATCCCGTGCCTCGGCAACAATTCGCGCGGTGTCGGTCCCGACCAGACGATTGGTCCCGACCGTTACGGTCACGGGCCGTTCCGTATTGTCACGGATCGTCAGGCAGGGGATTCCGAGAGCAGTCGTTTCTTCCTGGATACCTCCAGAATCGGTGAGAACAAGAGAACTATACTTCATCAGCTTGAGGAAGTCCAGATACCCCACGGGGTCGATCAGCCGCATTCCAGAGCCCTGAACCCGGTATTGCGCCCGCGCGATCCGCTGCCGGGTGCGGGGATGGACGGGGAAGACCAGCGGGCAATCCCGGGCGATCTCGGAAAGCGCATCCAGCAGGCGGGTTAGCTGCACCATGTCGTCGACGTTGGACGGCCGATGCAGGGTGACGAGCCCGTACCCCCCCGGGGTGAGGCCCAGGTCTTCGAGCGCGGGAGATTTTTCGGCGACGTGCTCGAAGGCGCGCAGGCTGTCGATCATGACGTTCCCCACGAAATGGATCTTCGCGTCGTCCACCCCCTCGCGCCGCAGGTTGCCGCGGGCCTCCGCGGACGTGATGAACAGGAGGTCGCACAGCATGTCCGTCAGCGCGCGGTTGATCTCCTCCGGCATGGTGCGATCGAAGCTCCGCAGCCCCGCCTCCACGTGCGCCACCGGGACATCGCGCTTGGCCGCCACCAGCGCGCAGGCGAGGGTGGAATTGACGTCGCCCACCACGATGACGAGGTCGGGGTCGGCGTCGACCAGGGCGGGCTCGAAGGCGAGCATGACGCGCGCGGTCTGTTCGGCGTGGGTGCCGGAGCCGACGCCGAGGTCGACGTCGGGCCTGGGGAGCCCGAGCTCGTCGAAGAAGACCTTCGACATGTTCTCGTCGTAGTGCTGCCCGGTATGGACGAGGGTGAGGTTGAAGCGCCCGGTGGCGTCGAGCGCGCGCCACACCGGTGCCACCTTCATGAAGTTGGGCCGCGCGGCGGCGACGAGGAGAATGTTCGATTTGCGGGGGCTACTCATTCGTCGACTCCAATGAACCCTTCATTCATCAATGAGAATACCACTCCGCGTAAGAGGACACTGTTCATGTATCGCATTCGGTATCGCCGCGCGCCTTCCTCGACCTGTTGCACGAGACCCGCATCAAGCAGTCGGTTTATCTGACGCGATCGAGCAACCGGAGCCTGAATAATGTGCTTGATATCTGAAGAGCGAAACACCGGTCTGCCGATTGCCACTTTGAGAATCGCCGCGTCCACCGTGGATATCAACCCCCTTTCCTCGCAGTAGCTGACGGCGGGCCTCAGAATTCGCGATGAGAGATACTCGTAATCGAGCAGGCGGTCTATTCGCCGCATATCAACCAGCAAGCCCGAAAGAAAGAACTCGATCCATTGCAGAATACCTGGCTCCTCGCCCGTATCTGCCCCGCCCAATCGCCGATAGTATTCGAGTCGGTTACTACCAATTACCGCCGATGGGTTGAGAATCCGGCCCTGTCGTACATCGTATCCGCGCTCAATCAGCGTCGCGTAGGTGAGGAGCCTAGCACTGCGACCGTTTCCGTTTCGGAAAGGGTGAATCCACGCGAAGCGATGGTGGGCAAGTGCGACTTTAATCAGGTCGTACTGGGCGTCGTGGTGCTGGTTATAGAACGCTATAAGTTCATCCATGTAAGAGTCGACCTGCGTGAAGTCGGGGGGAGTGTGGTTCGACCCTGTAATCGTCAAATTGGTGTTGCGGAAACATCCAGGTGTAGGGTCTCCTTCCCGCGTTAAACCCTGCACCACGCGCCGGTGGACTTCCAGTATGAGCGCTCGTGACATGCCACCGCTTGTCTCAACAGCCGCCTCGATGAAGGACATTGCATCCTCCATGTTCTCGATTTCGCGGAGTCCCTCTGTCTTTTGCGGGGTCGGCGCTATTCTGGCATCAACTATTTCTTGAACCGTCGTCTGGTTTCCCTCCACGCGCGCGGATCGCAGGTTCTCGAGGAACTGGAAAACCGACTTGAGGTCAAAGAACGTGGGTGGCGGTGTCGAGCCGGTCAATTGCCAACGGCGTAAGTACTGCAATTCCATTATGATACCGTTGAGCGGCGACCCAAAGACCGGTGCAACGAGACGCAGATCGTAGTGCTGGAAAGGTGACATTTGCGATGGTTACCAAGTACATTTTACATCGACGTTCGTATTATACTTGTATACATATAGTTACATGTTATATTATGTGTAGCACATTTATCAAGCGACTATCCGGCAATTAAATCAGAGGCCTCCCGGCTGCGCCTTCCCTCTGGCGAGCCGCGCGCCGTAGTGCTTCTCGTAGTACTCGCGGAACGCGCCGCTCTTGACGCGCTCCCACCAGCCGCGGTTCGCGACGTACCAGCGCACCGTGCGCTCCATCGCGTCCGCGAAGTCCGTGCGCGGGGCCCAGCCCAGTGCCCGCACCTTCTCCGCGGCGAGCTTGTACACGCGGTCGTGCCCCTTGCGGTCCTCGATGAACACGATCTTCGCCTTGCTGGGGCCGACGTGCTTCAGGATCAACTCGGCGATGCGGAGGTTGGGCTGCGAGTTGCCGACTGCGATGTTGTAGATCCCGCCGTCGGCTCCCTTCTCCGCGACGAGCGCGATGGCGCGGCAGTTGTCCTCCACGTAGAGCCAGTCGCGCATGTGCATCCCGTCGCCGTAGAGCGGGAGGTCCTTCCCCTCCATCGCGTTGGTGGTGAAGAGCGGAATGAACTTCTCCACGTGCTGGTACGGGCCGAAATTGTTCGAGCTGCGCGTGATCACCAGCGGCACCCGGTACGTGTTGGCGAATGCCAGGCACATGAGGTCGGCGCCGCACTTGCTGGCACTGTACGGGTTCCCGGGCCGCAGCGGCGATTCCTCCGTGAAGCCCTCGCCCTCGCTGGAGCCGTAGACCTCGTCGGTCGAGATCTGGACGTAGCGCCTCACCCGGAACTGGCGCGCGAAGTTGAGCAGGTTGTACGTGCCCTGGATGTCGGTCTCGATGAAGCTCGCCGCCTCCTCGATGGAGCGGTCCACGTGCGTCTCCGCCGCGAAGTTGAACACCACCTCGGCGCCGTCCATGGCCTCGCGCACCGCCTTCGGGTCGCAGATATCGCCCTTCACGAAGCGGACCCGGCCCGCGTCCACCAGGTCGCCGATGTTCTCCATGTTACCGGCGTAGGTGAGCGCGTCGAGCACGGTGATGGCAGAGCCCGGCTGCTCCGTCGCGACCAGGCGGACGAAGTTCGAGCCGATGAAGCCGGCGCCGCCGGTGACAAGAATCGATTTGAATGCCATGGTGCCTCGCCGACGCGGCGCGTCAGCCGTCCTTGCGCTCCCAGTCGTAGGGGATGTCGTTGTCGTGCGGATGGACGCGGAACTCGTCGGGCTCCTGGTAGTTGTAGGGCTCGGTCGGAATATTGATGAGGAACCCGGGCGTGGTGCCCACACCCTTCATGCCGTGCAGCACGAAGGGCGGGATCACGAGGAGAATCGGGTTCCGCTCACCCAGGAAGAACTCGTTGACGAGCCCCCTGGTGGGCGAGTCCTCGCGGGAGTCGTAGAGCACCACCTTCAGCATCCCGTTGACGCACACGAAGTGGTCGGTCTGCTTCTTGTGATAGTGCCATCCCTTGACGACGCCGGGGTAGGCGACGGTGAGGTACGCCTGCCCGAATTTCTGATAAAATTCGTCGTCGCAGCGGAGCATCTCCATGAGAAACCCGCGCTCGTCGGGAATGACCTTGAGCTGCTTGATGCGCACACCTTCGATCAGTTTCACTTCCGACCCCTTCCGAACGATTCGTACACGAATCCCTGACCTTCTACCCGTTCCCGCGAGTATACGTTCCGGCAGTCGAGAAACACGTTGCCGCGCATGACCTCCCCGAGGCGGGGGAAGTCCAGTTCGCGAAACTCGTTCCACTCCGTCACCAGCACCAGCGCGTCGCAGCCGGCGGCGGTGTCGTAGGCGTTCTTGCCGTACTCCACCGGCGACTTCACCGCGCGCCGGAAGTTCTCCATCGCCACCGGGTCGAACACGCGCACGCGCGCGCCCTTCGCGAGGAGGTCGTGGACCAGGCGAATCGCGGGCGCTTCGCGCAGGTCGTCCGTGTTGGGCTTGAAGGCGAGCCCCAGGAGGCCCACCGTCTTCCCGCGCAGGTCGCCGGCCGCGCGGACCAGCTTCTCCATGGCGCGGTCGGTGAGAACGTGGTTGATGGTGTGCGCGGCGGTGATGAGGGGCGCCGCGAAGCCGTGCTCTTTCGCCACATGGATCAGCGACGCGACGTCCTTGGGCAGGCACGACCCGCCGT
>DASTOO010000271.1:0-13279 GCA_035762505.1 Candidatus Krumholzibacteriia bacterium | reverse complement strand
GTTCGCGCACGCGAGCCCCCGGGTGGAGGAGTACGTCACGAAGAAGCTGGGCTTGAAGCCCGCGCCCGCGTCCACGCAGGTGGTGCAGCGCGACCGGCACGCGGAGTTCGTTTCCGCGCTGGCGCTCGCCGCCGCCTCGCTCGAGAAGATGGCCACCGAGGTGCGGAATCTGCAGCGCACCGACGTGCTCGAGGTGGAGGAACCGTTCCGCAAGGGGCAGAAGGGCAGCTCCGCGATGCCCCACAAGCGCAACCCGATCATCTGCGAGCGCGTGGCGGGCATGGCGCGTCTGGTGCGCGGCTACGCGCTGGCGACCATGGAAAACGTGGCCCTGTGGCACGAGCGCGACATCTCGCACTCGTCGGTGGAGCGGGTGGCGCTCCCCGACGCGACCATCGCGCTCGACTACATGATCGTCAAGTTCACCGCGGTGGTGAAGGATCTCATCGTCTACCCGGACCGCATGCTCGCCAACATGGAGAAGGCGCACGGGCTGGTCTACTCGCAGAAGCTCCTGCTCGAGCTGGCGCGCGCGGGGCTCTCGCGCGAGGACGCCTACGCGCTCGTGCAGGAGGCCGCCATGGAGACGTGGGAGACGGGGAGGCCCTTCGAGGAGACCGTGCGGGCGCGCAAGGGCATCACGTCGAAGCTCGAGAAAGGCACTCTCGACGCGGTGTTCGATTTGGATCATTATCTGCGGGAAGTGGACACCATCTTCGAACGCGTTTTCTAGTCGTTGAACCGGGCCGCGCATGGGAGCAATCATGAACCGATCCTCGGCGCGCGCGCGTGTTCTGGCCGGCGCCATCCTCATCCAACTCATTCTCGGCACCGTCTACGGATACAGCATCTTCTGGCGACCGCTCGACGCGCGGGTGTTTCCCCCCGTGGTCACGGAGGCCGAAGTGGAGCGCATGGAGGCGAGCGGAACCTATGTGCGCGAAGTCACCGTGGTGCCCGACGACGCCGCCCGGAAGAGACGCGAGAACGAGCAGCAGGGCTACCTCAAGTACGCGTTCTCCATCTGCATCCTGTCCTTCGCGGGCACCATGGTGTTCGCCGGGCGCGTGCAGGACGTGAAGGGCCCGCGCTTCACCGCGACCATCGGCGGGATCCTGCTGGGGGGCGGATTCCTCGTCGCGGGTCTCACCGAGCACTTCGTGGTGTTCTACATGGCGCACGCGCTCTTCGCGGGGCTCGTCACACTGATTCTGCTCACGCTATTTCGCGTGGCGACGCGCGACGTCGACCTGGCGACCACCCCCATGCTCCGTGATGCGCCGCTCGCCATCGTCGCCGCGTGCGTCATCGCCTCGTTGCTGGTCGGCCAGCGCTACGTCGGGCGCCTGGGCGAGCTCGACCAGCTCTTCATGGTGTGGGGGACGGTGGGCCTGCTGGCGGGCGCCGGCATCGGCTTCGCGTACGTGTGCCCCATCGCCGCGCTCATCAAGTGGTTTCCCGATCGCAAGGGGCTGGTGAGCGGGATCGCGGTCGCGGGCTTCGGATTCGGCGCGTACATATTCAGCCATCCGCAACTCCCGTTCAGCGCGGAGAACTACGTGCGCGGCCACGGGATCATTCCCCTGTTCACCTTGCACGGCCTGGTGAGCCTGGTCGCGGTCACACTGGGGGCGATGCTGCTGCGCAACCCGCCGCAGACGACGCAGGTGCGCTTCGAGTCCGCGTGGCAGGATACGCTGCGCCGCCCGGCCTTCTACGTCCTGTGGCTCATGTTCTTCAGCGGCGCCATGGCCGGCCTCATGGTGATCGGCATCCTGAAGGGTTTCGCGGGCGACCAGCTCGTCAACGCCGCGGGCGGCGCCGCGGCGCTGGGTGACGCGCGCGCGAAGGAGCTGTTCGACAAGGGTGTCACCGCGGTCGGATGGCTCGCCGTGTTCAACGCGCTGGGCCGCATCGTGTGGGGGACGGTGTCGGATCGCGTGGGCCGCACCACCGCCTTCGTGGCGATGTTCCTCGTGCAGGCGGTGATGATGTTCGTGCTCGGCGGTCTCGACACGGAGCTCTCCATCGCAGTGGGCGCGTCGATCGTGGGCTTCAACTTCGGCGGGAACTTCGCACTGTTCCCGTCCGCCACGGCGGACCTCTTCGGTGCGAAGAACCTCGGCGCCAACTACGGCTGGGTGTTCACGAGCTACGGGATCGCGGGAGTGGCGGGGATCGTCGCGGGCAATGCCGCCAAGACCGCCACCGGGAGCTACGCGGCCGCTTTCGCGCTGGCCGGCGTGCTGTGCGTGATCTCCGCGGCGCTCGCGATCGGCATGCACGTGCAGCGCCGGCGCGTGCGCGCGGCGGGGGCGGCGGCGTAGCCATGGACCGGGCGGCGTGTCGTTGATCGATGGCTGAATACACGCCGCAGAATCCCGATTTCGCGGCCGTCGTGCGCGCGAGTTTCGCGCGCCAGGCGCTCATGACGACGCTCGGCGCGCGGCTCGTGCGCGTCGCGCCGGGCGACGTTCGCATCGCGATGCCGCACGATCCGGCGTTCACGCAGCAGAACGGCTTCCTGCACGCCGGCGCGGTGTCCAGCATCGCCGACTCCGCCAACGGCTACGCGGCGCTTTCCCTGTGTCCGCCCGGGTACGACGTGCTCGCCGTCGAGTTCAAGATCAACCTCCTCTCGCCGGCGAGCACGCCGTGGCTGCTCGCCTGCGGCCGCGTGCTGCGCCCGGGCCGGACGCTCACAACCTGCTTCTGCGACGTGTGGGGTGTTTCCGGGGAGACCGCCGACGTTCCCGCCGGCGCGAAGCGGGTTGCCGCGGTGCTGTCCACCATCCTCTCGCAACCCGCGGCGGGCGCATGACGGCGAAATCGCGCAGGCGCCCCGCACCCCGCGCCGACGCGCGGCCCGCGCCGCGGCCGCCGGCGTCGTCGCCGGTCGCGCTGGTGATCGCGGCGATCGTCTTTCTCACATGCGCGGCGTACGTCATGCCGTTCATCCCGGACGATTCCTTCATTTCGTTCCGCTACGCGGAGCACCTCGCGGACGGGCACGGCCTCACATTCAACATCGGCGAGGAACCCGTCGAGGCGTACAGCAATCTCCTGTGGATCGTCGTCTGCGCCGCGCTGTACGGGGCCGGCTTGGACCTGCCCGCGGTGACGCCGTACGCCGGCATCCTGCTCGGCCTCGCCGCGCTGTACGTGCTGTGGGCGCTGTGCCGGCGGCGCGCGCCGCTGTGGACGCAGCAGCTCTTGCCGCTCCTCGCGTTCGCGTCGTGCGGGCCCTTCATCATCTACGCGGTGTCGGGGATGGAGACCGCACTGTTCGCGTTCCTGCTGCTGCTCGTCGTGAAGTGCAGCGAGGACTTCGTGGACGCGCCGGGGTGGAGGCCTCTGGCCGCGCTCGCCACGGCGGGATTCCTCGTTTCGCTCACGCGGCCGGAAGGCGTCGTCGTGCTCCCCGCCGCTCTCGCGTTCGTGGCCTGGGAGTCACGGCGGGAGGAGGCGTTCCGGCGCGGGCTGCGCTCCCTCGCGATCGCCGCCGCCGTGTTCGGTGTCGCCACGATGGCATACCACGCGTGGCGCGTGTCGTACTTCGGCGAGTGGCTGCCGACGCCGTTCCTCTCCAAGGGTGCGGAGGGTTCGAGCCTGGTGACCGGCTGGTACAAGAATCTGCACAGGTACTTCGTGAACCTGCTGTACTTCGCGCCGCCGCAGGGTTACCTGTTCGCCGCGATGCTCGGCCTCGGCATCGAGGGCGTGCGCGCCGCGCGCGCGGCGGGTGTGCGCGCGCCCGGAGACCGGATCGCGCTCATACTCGGTCTCCTGCTGTTCGCGGTGTACGTCAACTTCGTGGACTGGATGCCGGGGATGCGGTACCACGCGCCACTCGCGGCGATCCTGGTCGTCCCGATGAGCCAGCTCCACCGGCTGCTCCCCGTCGGCGCCTGGGAGTCGGCCTCCGCCGCGCACCTCAGGCGCTTCGCGGCGCTCGCGGCGGCGCTCCTGCTGGCCGGAGGGGTAAACCTTTCGCACCTCCGTCACGCGACGGCGAAGATGACGGAGAGCGCGCGTCTCTGCTACATGCCGCTCGCGGAATGGATGCGCGCCACGATGCCGCCGGGTTCCCTCCTCGCGATGGGAGACGTCGGGATGGTGCCTTACTACTCGGGGCTGCGGACGCTGGACATCCATCCGGAATCGCTTACCGACACGTACATCGCCCAGCGCGCCTTCTCGGCCGACTACGTCATGACGAAGCGGCCCCACGTGATCGCGCTGTCGGTGCGCGGCGTGTATTCCGCGCGCATGGACCCGCTGCACTGGGAGCTCTACAAGAGCGAAGCCTTCCGCATCGAGTACGGATTCGTGGGCACGGTGCGCAACCAGTGGTACGAGGACCGGGCCTACTGGATCTTCGTGCGCAGTGACCTTGGGTTGAGCGAGGCACAGCTGCGCGCGCTGCCCGAGGGCATCGGCAAACAGCGTCGCACGAGGTTCGACCTGTGAAGCGCACCGACGTCATCGCGCTCGCATCCGTCGTGGCGCTCTTTGTCGCGGTGTGCGCGGCGATCGGTCCGATCCACCCCGATCGGTCGTTCGTGGTGTTCCGCTACGCGGAGAATGTCGCGGCCGGGCACGGCCCGGCCTACAACCCGGGCGACGCGCCGAGCGAGGGGTACGGCGGCGCGCTGTGGCTGCTCCTGTGCGCGCTCGCGGCGAAGGTGGGTCTCGGGCTTCCCGCGACGGCGTGGCTGCTCTCCCTTGCTTGCGGGGTCGCGGCGCTCGCCGTTCTTTGGACCGGCCTGCGCGCGCGCGCGCGCCTGACCGCATCGCTGGTCGTGTCGGGTCTGGCGGCTGCGTCGGGGCCGCTCGCGGTTGCGGCGATGTCGGGCGAGGGGGCCGCGCTCAACGCGCTGCTGGCCGTCGCGGTCTTCTCCCTGCTCGACCGCGCGGGCGCGGGGCGCGCACGATGGATCGCGGCGGCGGTCGCCGGCGCGCTGCTCGCGACGTGCGGCAACACTCTTGGACTCGTGTTTCCGGTGGCGCTCGCGATCCGCGTGTGCGCGGCGCGCGGGGGGACGACACCACGCGCGGGCGTGGCGCCGGCGTCCGCCGTCTTCCTCGCGGGCGTCGTTGCGTTTCATGCCTGGCGCCTGCGCACGTTCGGCTCGCTCGTCGCGCGCGCGCCCGGTCTCGAGGCCGGCCGCGCGTCGTTCGCCGACCTGTTCGTCGCGCAGCCGTATGACATGGCGCCGTTCGGCCTGTTTTACGTGATACTGCTTGTTGTCGCGTGCGCGGGCGTCGCGGCGTCACGCGAGCGGGCGACCGGGTGGCTCGCGCTGGGCGCCGCGATCGCGGCCGGCATGGCGACCCTCGCGACGCGCGACCCGCTTCCGGGGCTCGCCGGCAGCGCGGCGCTCGTCATATTGCTCGCGATCCCGGTGGCGCACCTCGTCGACGTGGTTCCGCGCGGGAACCGGGCGCGCGCGCTGGACGCGGTCGTCATCGCGTCGCTGCTGGTTGCGTCCGTCGGGTGGGCGATGGATCTGCGCGTGTTCGCGCGGCACATCCGGGACTCGCACGATGCGACGCTCGCGCCGCTCGGGAAGTGGATGGAACAGTGGCGGAGCGACGGATCGCTTCTCTGCGACACCCCGGGAGCGGTTCCGTACTACTCTCGCTGGCGCACGACGCTGATCGCCCGCGATGTGCCGCTCGCCGAGGCTCCCGACGTCGTCATGGTGACGTCGCAAGGGCAGTTCGTCGCCGACATGGACGATGAGCAGACCCGCGTCGCTCACGCGCTCGCGGACCGCTACCGCGTGCTCGCCGCCATCCGGCGCGACTGGACGCGCGATCGCGCGTTGATCCTCTACGCACGCAACGACATCCCCGAGCTCACCGATTCGGTCATGATCGCGTTCCCGCAGGGAATCGGGACCGTGGTGCGCCTGAACCGCTGACCGCGCCCTCGCCGCAGAAGGACGTTGGTTATCATGCCAGGAATTCTCGCCGCGTTTGCCATTCGTCGCCATCCGCGACGTACGCGAGGGAGCCATGACCAGATCGGTCCGCTGGGATGGCCGCGACTTCAAGGGCGAACCGGTCCCGTCAGCGCTGTACATTTATCGCCTTCGTGCCGGCAAGCAGGAAATCAGTCGCAAGATGGTGCTGTTGCGCGGAGGCATGCAGGTGCGACCAGGCTCAGTACGCTGGTTGCCTTCGCCTCGCTCTGCACCGGTTGCCTTTCCTACTCGTCGTACCAGGACGCCCGTATCGTGCCCGAAGGCGAGTCGCAGGCGACCCTCGCGCCGACGCCGAGCGCGTCAACTGGTACCCCGTGGAGTTCAGCCCGCGCTTCCACGTCGCCGAGCGCTGCGACGCCGCTTTCAAGATCTCGTACCTCTTCACGTCGGGGGAGGAGAATCAGTTCAACGCGCTCGTCGTGCTCGGGGGTGACATCCGCCTCGCCGTGATTCGCGACCATCTCGCGTTCGCGCTTCCCGTCTCGCTCACGGTGGGGGAGTACGCCTTTTCGACGATCCAGATTCAGCCGGGCGTGATCGTGACCCTGCCCGTCGGCGAGAATCTGGACGTCAACGGCGCTGCCCGCGGGCACTTCTTCACCGGCGAGGAACTGAGCGGCGAGGAGGATCTGCGTGCCTGGGGCTTCAACGCCGGACTCGGCTGGCACGTCTCCCGGAACTGGACCGTGCGACCCGAGGTGGGCTGGCTGCTATATCCCAAAAGCGGGGTCCTTTACACGCAGTACGGCATCGGGTTGACCGCCGGTGGCTCGACGTCGCGAGCTGACTGAACCGCCGCTTGCCCGCCGCTCGCCCACATAGTATAGTCCCCCTGACGCCGCGACCGGCCGCGGCGTCTCTTTCTTTTTCCGGATGACCCCATGATCGACCCCAGGGACCTCGTTCCCGTCGACCCAGACGACGCGGGCGGGGCCAAAGACTTTCTAAAGAAGAACGGCGTGTCGCTCTCGCCCGGCGAGTACGCGCGCGTGTGCGAACTCCTCGGCCGCCGGCCCACCATCGTCGAGCTCCACATGTTCAATGTGATGTGGAGCGAGCACTGCTCGTACAAGTCCTCGCGCTGGGTCCTCAAGGAATTCCTCCCGACCGACGCGCCCCACGTGGTGCTCGGCCCCGGCGAAGACGCCGGCATCATCCGCTTCTGCGAAATCGGCGGGAAGAGCTGGTGCCTCGTCATGGCGCACGAGAGCCACAACCACCCCTCGCAGGTGCTCCCGGTGGAGGGCGCCGCAACCGGCATCGGCGGCATCGTGCGCGACGTCTACTGCATGGGCGCGGACGTGATCGGCGTCATGGACCCGCTCCGCTTCGGCGACCCGGACGGTCCCAACGCCTCGCACGTGCGCGACATCGCGCTGGGCGTCGTCGAAGGCATCGCGCAGTACGGGAACGCGCTCGGCGTCCCCACCTACGGCGGCGAGGCGTACTTCGACGCCTCCTTCGACGACAACTGCCTGGTCAACGTGGTCGCCTTCGGCATCGTCGAGGAGAACGGCATCGTCCGCAGCCGCGTCCCGGAAGAAGCGAAGCACGTCCCCTACGATCTGATCCTGGTCGGCAAGCCCACCGACGCGAGCGGCTTCGGGGGCGCGGCCTTCGCGTCCGAGCGCCTCGACGACTCGAGTGCCGTCGAGAGGCAGGGTGCGGTGCAGGTGCCCGATCCGTTCGTGAAGCGCGTGCTCGCGGAGGCGATCCGCGAGATGCTGAAGTTCACGCGCGAGAACAAGATCCCGATCGGCTTCAAGGATCTCGGCGCGGGCGGCATCTCGTGCGCGTTCTCGGAGATGCCCGAGGCGAGCGGCTTCGGCGCGCACATCGACCTCGACCGGGTGAACAAGGCCTTCGGCGATCTCCTCCCGGAGGTGATCGCGTGCTCGGAAACGCAGGAGCGCTTCGCCATTGCGGTGCCGACACGCGTGACGAAGGACATCCTCGCCATCTTCAACGAGAAGTTCGAGATGCCGCGCCTGTACACGGGTGCGGGCGCCGTGATGATCGGCCGCGTCACCAACGATTACAAATTCCGCATGACGCACAAAGGCCGCGACGTGTGCGACGCCGCCATGGACGCCGTTACCTCCGGCATCTCGTATCGCCGCGAGCAGAAGGAACGGCGCCGCGTCACGAAGCCGGGTGCTCGCAAGCGCGCGGCGGGCGCGGAAGGCGCGAAGGACGCGATGCTCGCGCTCCTCGCGAGCGTCAACATCGCGGACAAGGGCGCGATCTTTCAGCACTACGATTCCGAGGTGCAGGGCCGCGCGGTGATCCGCCCGGGCGAGGCCGACGCGTCGGTGGAGATCTTCGTGCCCGGGCAGCCGGTGGCGCTGGCGGCCGGCATCGGCAGCCACTCGCGCATCGGCCTGCTCGATCCCTACGCCGGCGGCGCGTGGGCGGTGTTCGAGGCGGTGCGCAACGTCGCGTGCGTCGGGGCGCTCCCGCTCGCCATCACGGACTGTCTCAACTTCGGCGACCCCGAGGACCCCGGCGTGTTCCACGAGTTCGTGGAAGCGGTGAAGGGCATCGGTGACGCCTGCCGCGCGCTCAAGCTCTTCGGCGGCGATCACCCGCTCCCGATCGTCTCCGGCAACGTGTCACTCTACAACCAGAGCGGGATGGGCGACGCCATCGCGCCGACGCCGATCGTCGCCTGCGTGGGCCGCCTGGACGACGCTGCGCGCGCGCGCGGATTCGCGCTGAAGCAGGTGGGATCGCGGCTCGTCCTCTTCGGGAAGCTGCACGACGACCTGGGCGGTTCGGAGTACGAGCGCCTGTTCGGCAACGCCGGGCAAGGCCGCGCGCCGCGGCCCGACTTCGCGTTCGAACTCTCGCTGGTGAAGGCGCTCAACGCCGCCTTCGCCGGCCGGCTCATCCTCGCGGCGCACGACATCTCGCTCGGCGGGCTGCTCGTCACGGTGGCGGAGATGGCCATCGCGAGCGAGCCCTTCGACATCGGCGCGTCGCTGGATCTCCGCGGCGCGGGCGAGCCGGCGTGCTTCTCCGAAATGGGCGGCGTCGTGGCCGAAGTGGGCGAAGGTTCGTGGGACGAATTGCGCCCGTTGCTCGAGAAGCACGGTGTTCCGTTCCTCGAGCTCGGGCAGACGGTCGCGGACGCCGGTGTCACGGCCGTGATGGCGGACGGCACCTTCGGCGCCGCGATGGACGAGCTGCGCACGGCGCACGCGGGAAGACTCGCGGAGATACTCTACGGGTAACGATATGGCGGCACGCGTCCTCATCATTCAGTTTCCGGGCGTCAACTGCGAGTACGAGAGCCTGCGGGCGATCGAGGCGGTGGGTCTCAGGGGCGAGATCCGCCGCTGGAACGACGCCGCCGACGCGGTGCGCAGCGCGAGCGCCATTCTCCTGCCGGGCGGATGGTCGTACCAGGACCGCATTCGCGCCGGGGTGGTGGCGGCCAAGGACGCGGTGCTCGACCAGGTGGCCGAAGCTGCGCATCGCGGCGTCCCCGTCATCGGCATCTGCAACGGCGCGCAGGTGCTGGTCGAGAGCGGCATCGTGCCCGGCTTCGACCCGGGACGGATCGACCTCGCCCTCGCGCCGAACATCATGACGGGACGCGCGGGCTACTACTGCAACTGGGTGCACGTGAAGAAGGGTCCCGCGGCGTGTCTCTTCACGGAGTTCATGGGCGAGCGGCCCGGGGACCCCATCCCGATCCCGCTGGCGCACGGCGAGGGGCGCTTCGTCACCTCGAGCGACGCGGTGCGCGCGCACCTCGAAAAGGGCGACGGCGTCGCGGTGGTCTACTGCACTCGCCGGGGCGACACCGCGACGGCGTTTCCTGAGAATCCCAACGGCGCCCAGTTCGCGATCGCCGGCCTCACCAACCCGAAGGGGAACGTCCTCGCGATCATGCCGCACCCGGAGCGGGGTGCCTGGGCCCACCAGGTGCCGCGCCGCGTGGGCGGCCACTGGGGTCGAAGCCGCGACGGCGTCGGTGCGAAGGACCTCTTCAGCCCCGGACCCGGGCGCGGGTTCTTCGAGTCGCTGCGGAGGGCCCTGGCATGAGTGCCGCCCCGAAAACCCTGGACGTCCGGCTGCTCGTCGGCCTGCGCGGCCCGGACCTGGTGGCCACCACGGCCCGGCTTGCGCTCGTCCACAAGATGGGCTTCGCCGGCCGGCTGGTCGGGCTGCAGCGGTATGATTTCTTCCACCTCGCGATCGATTCCGCCGCGGCGCCGGACGCCGCCATCGACGCGCTGCAGAAGACCCTCGCGCGGCAGAGCACGTTCTACAACCGCAACAAACACATGTACTCGCTCGAGTGCCGCTGGGACGGCCAGTTCCGCGCCGACGGCCCGAGCCACGACGAGCTCAAGGCTCGATTTGGGCAGAGAGTGGGTAGCACCCGTGGCGCGCCCCGCCGCTCCAACGCCCGAACTGGCATAGATTTCGATGGAAAGGGAGCAAGCAAAGCCGATAATGTTAATGTGTCTCCGGCGTTTCTGGCCGAGGTGTTCGTCCAGGACGACGACGCGGCCGGCCGGGACGCCATTGCTGCCAGACTGACCCGGGAGCTTTCGGGGATGCTGGGGGGAACCGTTCGGGTCCAATGCCCCAGCCGTGCCACCGTGTGGTGGCTCGGGATCGCGGATCGGGACGAGGCGGCGGCGATGGAAACGGCCAGACAGATCACGGTGACGAAGCGGCGCGATGCGGGGCTGCTCATGAACCCCAACTACCAGCGCGCCGAATTCGTTTCCGCAGGAAGGATCCAACCGGTGCGCTCATGATCGAGTCGCTCCACGAGGAGTGCGGTGTTTTCGGGATCTTCGGGTCCGCGGACGCGGCTGAAAGCGCGTTCCTCGGTCTCTATGCCCTGCAGCACCGTGGTCAGGAGGGCGCCGGGATCGTTTCCACCGACGGCGAGCGGATGTACGAGCACAAGGGAGTGGGCCTCGTCGCGCAGGTGTTCGACGGGGACTCCATTGCGCGCCTCAAGGGCCGCATCGCCATCGGTCACAATCGCTACTCGACGACGGGGCAGCCCGGAACGGCGAATTTGCAGCCGATCCTGGTGGACTGCAAGGTCGGGAAGCTGGCACTGGCTCATAACGGCAATCTGGTGAACGCCCGCGAGCTTCGATCCGAAATGGAAGCGGCGGGATCCATCTTCAACACGACGATGGACAGCGAAGTCATTCTTCACCTCATTGCACGGAGCCGGGAAGCCTCACTCGACCGCATCGTCATCGACGCGGTGGGGCAGCTGCGCGGCGCGTTCTCGCTTCTCCTGTTGACGCGGGAATCGCTCATCGCCGTACGCGATCCGCAGTCGTTCCGTCCGCTGTGTCTGGGCCGTCTGGGTGATGCGACCATCATCACCAGTGAATCCTGCGCGCTGGACATCATCGGCGCCGAATATGTCCGTGAGATCGAGCCAGGGGAACTCGTCATCGTCGACGAGCGGGGGATTCGGTCCCGGAAGGCGTTCGAACCGCAGCAGCAGGCCAAGTGCATATTCGAGTTCATCTACTTCTCGCGTCCGGACAGCAAGGTGTTCGGGGAAAACGTCGACAAGGTCCGACGCAAGCTGGGAACCGTCCTGGCCCAGAAGCACCCGGTCGATGCCGACATCGTCATCTCTGTTCCGGACTCGAGCAATACGTCGAGCCTGGGATTTGCCCGGGAAGCGAACATTCCGTTCGAGATCGGGCTGATAAGGAACCATTACGTCGGTCGTACCTTCATCCAGCCGAGCCAGTCGCTGCGCGACGGAACGGTGCGGCTGAAATTCAACACGGTGGACGGCGTGCTCAAGGGCAAGCGCGTCGCCGTGGTGGACGACTCGATCGTGCGTGGTTCCACCATGAAGAAGCTCGTTGCCATGCTCCACAAGGCCGGTGTGAAGGAAGTGCACCTTCGCATCGCATCCCCCCCCGTCAAGTTCCCCTGCTTCTACGGAATCGACATGCCGTCGCGCAGCGAGCTGGTCGCGTCGTCGGCGTCCGCGGAGGAGATCCGCCGGTATCTCGGGGTCGACAGCCTCGAGTATCTCACCATCGAGGATCTCCGCTCGGTCGTCGCCGATCCCGACAACTTCTGCAAGGCCTGCTTCAGCGGCGAGTATCCGGTTCCGTTGGCGTCTGACCTGAACAAGTCCGTGTTCGAGGACTCCCCCGTCGGCGCGTAGCGCCGCCGTCCCGGAGACTCGTTCGCGCGGCACCGTCGCGGCAACTGGCCGCGGGCGGGTTCGGGCGGTTATACGAAGGCAGCGCTCGTCCAAGGGAAGAGCGCATACATGAAAGTAAGGATCCAGTTCGAGAAACTGGGGGCGATCCGTTTCACGTCGCACAAGGACGTGCTGCGGATCTTCGAGCGTTGCTTCGCCGCGGCCGGCGTGCCGGTGTCGTGGAGCGAGGGATTCCATCCGCACGTGCGGATGTCCTTCGGTCCGCCCATCCGGACCGGCTGGGAGAGCCGCCAGGAGTTCATGGACGTGCAAATAGAGTCACCCATGGACGGCATGGCGGAGGCCTGCAATGCGAAACTCCCGGAGGGGTTTCGGGTGGTGGCCGTCGTTCCCATCGAGGACGGGACGCCCAAGCTCGCGTCGGATCTCGCCGCCGTCACCCTCGAGGTGGCGGTGGAGGTGGCAGACGCCGCCGCGGCCATGGCGCCGCGGGGCGGCGGCGACCCCGACCCCGCATCCATCCTTGCGGCCATCTCGGACCGCTTTCTCAACACAACCAACGCCGATCCCGGTGAACCGGGGATCGTGGAGGCTGACGTTGTCCGAACGCAGGACACGTTTCGCATCCGCTACACGTCCAGCATGCAAACGCAGCGGATCGTGACCCCGGAAGCGCTGGTTTCGGCAACGATCGGAGACCCCGGCTCGTTCCGCGTGCCCATCAAAGTCATGCGCCTGGCGCAATTCGTGGCACGCGACGGGCGGTTCGTTTCGCCGATCGACGAAGGAGTCGTGCAAACAACGGTATGAAAGAAGTACTGATCAACTCGACCTCGCTCGAGGTCCGGGCCGCCATCGTGGAGGATGGCGAGCTCGTCGAGTTCATGGTGGAACGCGCGCAGACCCGCCGCCTGGTGGGCGACGTGTACCTGGGCCGCGTGAACGCCATCCTCCCCGGCATCCAGGCGGCGTTCGTGGACATCGGCTACGAGAAGGCCGGTTTCCTGCACGCCGGCGATCTGGTTCCCGACACCGAGGGCCTCGACGTCGAGGGCGGCGGTGTGGACGTGGAGGACGGCGGCGAGGGCGAT
Source organism: Candidatus Krumholzibacteriia bacterium (assembly GCA_035762505.1). GTDB lineage: Bacteria > Krumholzibacteriota > Krumholzibacteriia > WVZY01 > JAKEHA01 > JAKEHA01. Next base: position 23 of record DASTOO010000271.1, on the reverse strand, counting down.
CGCGGCGGCCGCAGCGGCGGCGG
>DASTOO010000270.1:0-3515 GCA_035762505.1 Candidatus Krumholzibacteriia bacterium | reverse complement strand
AACTCCGGGCGATTGACGGAAGCGAAGTAACCCAGCCTTACCGCCGACGCGCGCGTTACCTGCCAGGTGAGATTGGCCGAGGGCAGCACGTCCCGCTCGTCGATGACCGCGGTCTGGATCACGTTCGGCTCCTGGGCGGACTTGGGTGAATCCACCTGCTGCTTCGAGTCCTCCACGCGGGCGCCGCCCGCCGCGCGGAAGCTCTGCCCGGCGATCCGGAACGGCCCGTCGGCCATGCCGTACCAGGCGGTCATGTCATGTACGCCGGTGTAGTCGCCGGTGAATGCGGATGCCAGTTTGAAATCGAAAAGGTCGGGACCGTAGTGGTCCGCGTCGAAGATGGTATCGATGGGTTCGAGCACGAGGGCGCGATTGGCGCCCCGCAGCGTCGACGGATCGGTCGACCACGCCTCGCTGCCGTAGGCGCGTTCCCGCTTCGACTGGAGGTAGCCCGCCTTGACGCGCACGCTGCGCACCGGAAGCCCCAGGTTCGCGAGGCCCGTTCGCGTGTCCTCGGAGAGCGAGGACCAGGTGCGATAGTTCTCTTTGATCTGGTAGCGCCCCAGCGCGTCGCGCTGGTAGACCGCGTACTTGCGGTCGGGCTGCCGGGCATCGGAGTTGGAAAAGGCGTAGCGCCAGTCGAGCTTGATGTCCTTCACGCCGGCGAAGACGTGTTCGCCCGAAAGCTGGCCCAGGTACATGTCGCGCTGGTCCCACTGGATGGTCTGGACCCGCGCCGTGTCGCCGTTCTCGGGGAGTCCCACCGCCTGCGTCACCTTGTCCTCGGAAGAGCGCGTGTAGTCGTTCTCGACGCTGAATTTGTGGCTCCGCCACGGGCGGTACGACACGTTCAGCAGACCGCCCATCAGCACGCGCTGCCGGTAACGGTCGCCGTTGTACATGAACACGCGCACGCTGTCGGCCATCGGCTCCTGGAAGTACTCGTCGACCTTGTACGAGTTCTTGTATGTGCCCGACGCGATCACGCCGATCTCGCCGCCGCCGACTCCGAAGTTGTCCCCCAGGGTCAGCGCGTACGAGCCGTTGTTGCGCGTGCGGTCGCCGGACGTGGCCCAGTTGTTGTCGAGTGCCTTCGCCAGTGCGACGCCCTCGACGCCGGCGGGTCGCGCGCGCGTGCCGTCGTCCGCGGCCTTCCAGTCGTCGGAGCCGCTCGGTCCGACGAAGATGTCCTTGCGCGAACTGACTTCGTCGTAACCCGTCTCCACACTCGCGCTGGCCATGAAGCCGGAGGGGAAGTCGAGCGTGCTCACCTGCACGAGGCCGCCGCTGAAGTCGCCGGGCAGGTCCGGCGTGGCGGTCTTGGCCACGATCGTGTTCGAGATGAGCGAGGCGGGAATGAGGTCGAACGAGAAGCTCTTCTTGTCGACGTCGGTGTCCGTGCTCGTAACACCGATGCCGTTCAACGTCGTCGCGTTGTAGCGGTCGGTGACGCCGCGGATGAACACGAACTTGTTGTTCACGATGGAGAGACCGGTCACGCGCCGCAGCGCGTCACTGGACGTGCCGTCGGGCGAGAGTCGGATCTGCTCCGCACTGATGCCGTCGCCGATCACGGCCGAGCGTTGGCGCTCGGTGAGGATGGCGGCGTTGGTGTTGCGCACGCGTTCGGCGGTCACGTAGATGTCCTCGATGCGCATCGCGTCGCTGTCGTCGGAAGACATGGGTTCCAGCTCGATGTCCATCGTCACCGGCCTGTCGCCGGTCACGGCGACGCCGGTCAGAACCTTCGGAGTGAACCCCCCGTAGAAGACCCGCAGCGAGTGAACGCCGTCGGGCACGCCGGCGATGGTGAAGCGCCCGTCGAGGTCCGTCACGGCGCCGAGATTCGTCCCGACCACCTTGACGTTCGCGCCGATCAGCGCATCGCCGGACCTGTCGTCCTTCACGGTTCCCTCGATCACTCCCGCGCGGGCCGAGACCGCGGCCAGCGCGAGCACGAAAGAGATCAGCGCGAACAGTCTCGCGGTCCCCTTCATATGGCTGTGTCCCTCCTCACAAGTCCTCATCGCGCCGCCCAGCGCCCAGTTGCTGGTGGTTCGCGGCGCGCCGCGGCGTCCTTCACCGGTTGTTTGCCTCGCCGCGAATTCTAGGGAGCGCGTGTGAACCTGTCGTAAAGGGCGGGTGAAAATAGCGGGCGCGCGGGGATTCACCGGGGATTCACCGCTGGTTTATCCCGCATTTACACGCCGTTACTAATCTGCTCACGGCTTCGGTTCGGTTTCAGGTTCGGGGCGTTGCGCCGCGCGTGATCGCGTGCGCCTCGCGGCGGACCGCAAACGCTCCTCCGAGGGACGGGAAAGGATTCCGATGAGAACAAGACCCGCAGCGCCGTTCGCCCTGGCCGCGGCGCTGGTTGTGACGATCGCCGTCGCGCCGCGTGCGCAGGAGGCGAAGAACCTGGGCGAGACGGTCGACGAGACCGTCGGTACCCACCAGGAAACGCAGAAGAAGCAGGACGAGTGGGCGGCGGAACAGGCCGCCCTCGTGGCCCGCTACCGGACGGCGAAGGCCAACGTCGCGTATCTCGAAAAGCGCGAGTCGTTCGAGCAATCGGAGGTCGCGGCACTCGAGGCGAACATCCTCGAGCTGGAGCGGCGTCTGCTCGAGTCGACGCGCCTCGACGAAAGCCTGCAGGACACGCTCAACGCGGTCGTCGGCCGACTCGAATCCTTCGTGGCCCGCGACCTTCCGTTTCTCCTCGAGGAGCGCAACGCGCGCGTCGCCGCCATTAAGGACGAGGTCGCGCGGCCCGACGTGACCGGCGCGGAGAAGCTGCGGCGCGTGCTGGAAGCCCTTCAGGTCGAGGCCAACTACGGCAGCACGGTGGAGGTCTACCAGGAGCAGATGACGCTGGGCGGCGAGTCGATCTTCGCCGACATGCTGCGCATCGGGCGCGTGTCGGTGTACTGGCGCACGCCGGACGGGAAGCGCGTCGGCGAATACGACCGCGCGACGGACACATGGGTGGAACTGGACGGCAAGTACGTGCGCCCGGTCAACATGACGGTCGAGATGGCGACGCGCGTCCGCCCGACCGAGATCGTCGAACTGCCGATCGGGAGGATCCAGCCGTGAAGAAGCTCATACTGATGACGATGGTGGCGATACTGGCGGCGCTCCCCGCCGCCCGGGCCCAGGACGTGCGCGAAGCGGCGAAGAAGGCGGAATCGGACCGCCTGGCCGCCGAGCAGCGCGCCCGGGAGATCGAGGAGAAGATCATCAACGATCGGACGGCGTTGCTCGCCGAGGTCGCGCGGCTCGAAGACCGCCAGAAGGAGCTGGAGAGCAGCATCGAGGGACTCGTGAGGGGAAAGGACGCGAAACAGGCGCACCGCGAGAAGCTCACCGAGAAGTGGGAGACGCGCGAGGTCGAGTTCAGGGAGATATCGGGCAACGTGCGCGTTGCGGCGCGCGATGTCGAGGCGCTGCTCAACCAGTCGCCCATGACCGCGCTCTCGCCGGATCGGCTCGCGCGCGTCGCGCCCCTGCTGGAG